>DAIOVT010000398.1:0-4020 GCA_036758885.1 Kineosporiaceae bacterium | reverse complement strand
GAGCAGCCCGGCCGCGTAGGCCTCCTCGACCGCGCGCAGCAGGCGGCGGTAGACGTGGACGACCTCGCCGCGCAGGTAGATGAACGCGTGCTCGCAGCCGATGGCGTACGAGGAGATGGCCACCCCCTCCACGAGGACGTGCGGGTTGGCCATCATCAGCGGGATGTCCTTGCAGGTGCCCGGCTCGGACTCGTCCGCGTTCACCACCAGGTAGCGCGGGCCGCCGTCGGGCTTGGGCAGGAACGACCACTTCATACCGGTCGGGAAGCCGGCGCCGCCACGGCCGCGCAGACCCGAGTCCTTGACCGTGGTCACCACGTCGGCCGGGTCCATGGTCAGCGCCTTGCGCAGCGCCTGGTACCCACCGGCGCGGCGATAGGCGTCGATCGTGAAGGAGTCCGGCTCCTCCCAGTTGGCACTGAGAACCGGAGTCAGGTTCGTCATCGGGCCTCCCCGCTCGTGTCACCGGACGGCGCGGACGCCTCAGCGGGGGCGGGCGCCGTCCAACCGTTGCGCCGGGCGACCACGGTGCCCTCCTTCGAGGGCCCGCCGGCGTTGACGCCCTCGACGGCACGGCCGTCGTCGAAGCCGGCCAGCACCCGGGAGACCTCCTTGAAGGAGCACACCTTCGCCGCACCCCGGGACGGCGCGACCTCCGCGCCGGAGCGCAGTTGGTCGACGAGATCCCTTGCGCTGCTTGGGGTCTGGTTGTCGAAGAACTCCCAGTTGACCATCACCACGGGGGCGTAGTCGCAGGCCGCGTTGCACTCGACGGCCTCGAGCGTGATCAGCCCGTCCTCGGTGGTCTCGTCGTGCCCGATGTCGAGGTGCCGCTCGAGCTCGGAGAAGATCGCGTCGCCGCCCATCACCGCGCACAGGGTGTTCACGCAGACCCCGACGGTGTACATGCCGTTCGGACGGCGCTTGTACTGGGTGTAGAAGGTGGCCACCGCCGAGACCTCGGCGGCGGTCAGGCCGAGCTGGTCGGCACAGAACTCGATGCCCTCGGAACTGACGAAACCCTCGACGCTCTGCACCAGGTGCAGCAACGGCAACAGCGCCGAACGCTGCTGCGGATAGCGGGCGATGATCGCCTGCGCGTCGGTCTCCAGCTGCGCGCGTGCCTCAGCGGTGATAGCCATCAGCGGTCCACGCCTCCCATGACCGGATCGATCGAGGCAACGGCGGCGATGACGTCGGCGATCTGGCTGCCTTCGCACATCGCGGCCACGGCCTGCAGGTTGACGAACGACGGGTCCCGGAAGTGTGCGCGGAACGGCCTCGTGCCGCCGTCCGAGACCAGGTGTGCGGCGAGTTCGCCGCGCGGCGACTCCACCGGGGAGTAGACCTGACCGGCCGGGACCCGGAATCCCTCGGTGACGAGCTTGAAGTGATGGATCAGGGCCTCCATCGAGGTGCCCATGATCTCGCGGATGTGGTTCAGGCTGTTGCCCATGCCGTCGCCGCTGACCGCCAGCTGCGCGGGCCAGGCGATCTTCTTGTCTGCGATCATCACCGGGGCCTTCTCGAGCCCCTCGAGCCTGGTGAGGCACTGCTCGACGATGCGCAGCGACTCCTTCATCTCGTTCACCCGGATCCGGAAACGCCCGTAGGCGTCGCAGGTGTCCCAGGTCATCACGTCGAACTCGTAGTCCTCGTAGCCGCAGTACGGCTCGAACTTACGCAGGTCGTGCGGCAGACCGGTGGACCGCAGCACCGGGCCGGTCATGCCGAGTGCCATGCACCCGGTCAGGTCGAGGTAACCGGTGTCGACCAGCCGGCCCTTGACGATCGGGTTCTCGTTGGAGAGCTTCTCGATGTCGGTGATGTCGCGCATCAGTTCCGGGATCGCCTGCCGCACCGCGTCGGCCGCCCCGGGGGGCAGGTCCTGGGCGACGCCGCCCGGCCGGATGAACGCGTGGTTCATGCGCAGGCCGGTGATCATCTCGAAGAGGCTGAGCACCCGCTCACGGGAGCGGAACCCGATCGTCATCACGGTCAGGGCGCCGATCTCCATGCCACCGGTGGCCAGCGCCACCAGGTGCGAGGAGATCCGGTTCAGCTCCATCAGCAGCACCCGGATCACGCTGGCCCGCTCGGGCACCTGATCGGTGACCCCGAGCAGCTTCTCGACACCGAGGCAGTAGGCCGTCTCCTGGTAGAGCGGGGTCAGGTAGTCCATGCGGGTGCAGAAGGTCACGCCCTGGGTCCAGGTGCGGAACTCCATGTTCTTCTCGATGCCGGTGTGCAGGTAGCCGATGCCGCACCGGGCCTCGGTGACGGTCTCACCGTCGATCTCGAGGATCAGCCGGAGCACCCCGTGGGTCGAGGGGTGCTGCGGACCCATGTTGACGACGATGCGTTCCTCGCCGAGCGTCGCGGCGTCCTCGGCGATGTCGTTCCAGTCGCCGCCCGTGGCGGTGTAGACGCGGCCGGCCTCGGCCTCGACCGAGTCGCCGATGAAACCGCCGGCGGTAGTGGTCTCGCTCATCAGCTGTAGGTCCTCCTCCGGTCGGGGGGCGGGATGGTGGCGCCCTTGTACTCCACCGGGATGCCGCCGAGGGGGTAGTCCTTGCGCTGCGGGTGACCCGGCCAGTCGTCCGGCATGAGGATGCGGGTCAGGGCGGGGTGGCCGTCGAAGATGATGCCGAACATGTCCCACGTCTCCCGCTCGTGCCAGGTCACCGAGGGGTAGACCTCGACGATCGAGGGGATGTGCCGGTCGGCGTCGGGGCAGGTGACCTCGACGCGCAGTCGGCGGCCGCCGTGGGTGACCGAAGCGAAGTGGTAGACCGCGTGCAACTCGGTGCCCGGGGTGTCCAGGAAGTGCACCCCCGAGACGCCCGTGCACAACTCGAAACGCAGCGCCGGCGCGTCACGCAGCACCCGCACCACCGGCAGCAGGTGCTCCCGCGCCACGAACAGCGTCATCTCGCCGCGGTCGACGATGACGTGCTGCACGGCCTCCTCGATCGAGGTCTGACCCCACTGGGCCAGCGCGCTGCCCAGCTCGTCAGCGATCTCGTCGAAGTAGCCGCCGTACGGGCGGGTCGCCGCGCCCGGAAAGAGAATCGGCGCGACTAGGCCGCCGAAGCCGGTCGTGTCGCCGCCGTTGCGGGCACCGAACATGCCGCGCCGCTCGCCTCGCTGCTCGGGGTCAGGGATGGTACCCGGCGACGCCGGCAGGTTGGCCGCCGCCGCCTCTTCGGGGGTCAACCCGCTCTCCTGCCCGGCCTGAACCTGGCCCTTACCCTCCGCCTTAGGGTCACTCACGCCAAAAGCCCCTTCATCTGGTGCGTCGGGGTCGCATTAAGCGCGGCCTGCTCGACCTTGCGGGCGATCTCCGCGCGGTTGCCGACGTGCGGCTCCTTGATGATCTGCTCGTGCAGCGTGATGATCGCGTGCAGCAGCATCTGCGGACGCGGCGGACAGCCTGGTAAATAGACGTCGACGGGGACGATGTGGTCGACGCCCTGCACGATCGCGTAGTTGTTGAACATGCCGCCGGAGCTGGCGCACACGCCCATCGAGAGCACCCACTTGGGCTCGGGCATTTGGTCGTACACCTGGCGGACGACGGGAGCCATCTTCTGACTCACGCGGCCCGCGACGATCATCAGGTCGGCCTGGCGCGGGGTGGCGGCGAACCGCTCCATCCCGAAGCGCGCGATGTCGTAGTCAGGCGTGCCGACCGCCATCATCTCGATCGCGCAGCAGGCCAGACCGAAGGTGGCGGGCCACATCGACGTCTTGAGCAGGTACCCCGCAACCTGGCTGACGTTGGCCGTCAGTACCCCCGACGGCAGCTTCTCCTCGACTCCCATGGGTCAGTCCCACTCCAATCCGCCGCGGCGCCACACATAGGCGTCGGCAATGAAGAACGCGTTCACGAGGAAGAGGGTCACGCCCAGCAGGACCGCCAGACCCAGCTGGTCGAAGGCCACCGCGAAGGGCAGCAGGAAGACCGCCTCGATGTCGAAGATGATGAACAGCATCGCGACCGTCGTGTACTTGACGGGG
>DAIOVT010000397.1:0-4025 GCA_036758885.1 Kineosporiaceae bacterium | reverse complement strand
GCAACGGCGTCCGGCCGGGGCTGACCATGGCGGCCCGGGCGATGGCCGAGGAGCTGGGCCACCGCAACATCCGGGTGAACGTGCTGATGCCCGGGCTGATGGACACCGAACGCACCCGGGGCTGGGACGAGGCGGCGGGCGAGGAGGCGCGAGCCCGCAACGAGCAACGCATCGCCCTGGGCCGCTACGGCGACCCGCTCGAACTCGCCCGGTCGGCGGTGTTCCTGCTCTCCCCCGCGGCCAGTTACGTGACCGGTGCGGTGCTCTCGGTGGACGGCGGCCTGATGAACACCGTGCCGGCCCCGGCCGGCTGGCCGGAGTCACCGGCGGAACTGCTCGCCTGATCCTGCGCACCTGCGCCCTGTTCGGCGAACTGGGTGCGGTAGAGGTGGGCGTAGAGGCCGTTCCGGGCGAGCAGGTCGGCGTGCCTGCCCTGCTCGACCACCCGGCCGCCGTCCACGACCACGATCACGTCGGCGGCACGCACGGTGGAGAGCCGGTGCGCGATCACCAGCGCCGTCCGGCCGCCGAGGGCGCCGTCCAGGGCGCGTTGCACGGCCGCCTCCGACTCCGAGTCCAGGTGCGCGGTGGCCTCGTCGAGGATCACCACGCCGGGCGCCTTGAGGAACAGCCGGGCCAGCGCGATGCGCTGCTTCTCGCCGCCGGACAGCCGGTGGCCGCGATCACCCACCACGGTGTCCAGCCCCTGCGGCAGCGCCTGGATCAGCGGCAGGATCTGGGCGTCCGACAGCGCCTGCAGCAGCTCGTCCTCGCCGGCCTCGGGGCGGGCGTAGAGCAGGTTCGCCCGCACCGTGTCGTGGAACAGATGAGCCTCCTGGGTGACCACGCCGACGGTCGCGTGCAACGACTCCTGGGTCACCTCGCGCAGGTCTTCGCCGCCGATCCGCACCACGCCGCCGGTGGGGTCGTAGAGCCTGGCCACCAGTGAGGTGATCGTGGTCTTGCCGGCCCCGCTCGGGCCGACCAGCGCGATCAGCTGTCCCGGTTCGGCGCGCAGACTCACCCCGTGCAGCACCGGCCCCTCGTCGCGGTCGCTCGTCCGGGCGCTTCCCGCGGCTTCGGACTCGCTCCCGCCATCGGTGTCGGACTCGGTGTCGGACTCGGTGTCGGAGTCGGTGTCGGAGTCGGTGTCGGAGTCGGCAGCGCCGATCCGCTCGAGCGAGGCCAGCGAGACCGCGGACGCGGCGGGATAGCTGAAGACGACCTCGTCGAGCTCGACCGACTGCGCCCCCGGGGCGAGGGTGCGGGCGTTCGGTGCGTCCCTGACCAGCGGTGGCAGGTCGAGCACCTCGAACACCCGCTCGAAGCTGACCAGGGCGGTCATCACGTCGATGCGCGCGGTGGTCAGCGCGGTGAGCGGGCCGTAGAGCCGGCCGAGCAGGGCGGCCAGGGCCAGCAGCGTGCCGACGGTGATCGATCCCGAGATGGTGAGCAGACCACCGATGCCGTAGACCAGCGCCGTGGCCAGCGAGGCGACCAGGGCCAGGGCGGTGAAGAAGGTCCGGTTCGACATCGCGATCCGTACCCCGATGTCGCGCACCTTCGCGGCCCGGCGGGCGTACTCGTCGTCCTCGGTGTGCGGGCGGCCGAACAGCTTGACCAGCAGGGCACCGGCGACGTTGAACCGCTCGGTCATCCGGCTGCCGAGCTCGGCGTTGAGCTGCATCGACTCCCGGGTGAGGCCCGCCAGCCGGCCGCCCACCCGCCGGGCGGGCAGCAGGAACACCGGCACCAGCAGCAGCGCGGTGAGGGTGATCGGCCAGGACAGGTAGAACATCGCCCCGGCGACCAGGACCAGCGAGACCACGTTCGAGACCACCCCGGACAGGGTCGAGGTGAACGCCTGCTGGGCACCGATCACGTCGTTGTTCAGCCGGCTGACCAGCGAACCGGTCTGGGCCCGGGTGAAGAACGCGATCGGCTGGCGCAGCACATGGCTGAACACCTCGGTGCGCAGGTCGTAGATCAGGCCCTCACCGATCCGGGCCGAGAACCAGCGCTGCACCATGCCGGCCAGCGCGTCGACCACGGCCAGCGCCGCGACCAGCAGCGAGAGCGTGATCACCACCCGCCGGTCCTGCGGCACCACGCCGTCGTCCACGATCTGCTTCAGCAGCAGCGGGGTGATCACCACGAACGCGGCGTCCAGGACCACCAGGAACAGGAAAGCGATGATCGAGCGGCGGTACGGCAGCGCGTAACCGAGCACCCGCCGCCAGGTGCCCGGGGCGACCTTGCGCCGGGAGACATCCGGTCCCTGCGTGTACGAACGCAGCGTCGACCAGGCCGACATCGATGACATGGCTACTCGCCCGAACCCTTCATGACCATGAGCCTGAGGGTTCAAGCGGAGTTGAGGTCAAGTCTGTTCCCGATCCGTTCCCGGACGTGCCGGCCGGTCAGCCCAGCAGGCTCCGCAACCGGCCGATCTGGGCGCGACGTTCGGCGGCCAGCTGCGCGGCCCGGCCGTCGTCGTCCGCGGCGGTGCGGCGGGCGCCCTCGCGCAACAGTTCGCGCGTGGCCAGGACGGCGCCGCGTTGCGCGCCCAGGAACGGTGCGGCCAGGGCGTCGACCGCCGGGCCGAGCTGATCCTCGGGCACCACCTCGGTGACCAGGCCGAGGGCCAGCGCCTCGTCCGCGGGGATCTGCCGGCCGGTGGCACAGATCTCCAGCGCCCGGGAGTAGCCGACGAGTTCGAGCAGGCGGCCGGTACCGCCCAGATCGGGTACCAGGCCGAGCGTGGGTTCGAGGATCGCGAAGCGCGCGTCGGGGGTGGCCAGGATCAGGTCGGCGGCCAGGGCGAGCTGGAATCCGGCACCGACGGCATGACCGCGCACCGCGGCGATGGTCACGAACGACGAGGTGGACCACCGGGTGAACGCCTCCTGGAAGAGGGCGATCTGCCGGTCCACCTCCGGTTCCGGGGCACGCGCCAGGGCCGGCAGCGAATCGGGGTCCTCGCCGTTGCCGGCGAAGGCCGAACGATGCAGACCGGCCGAGAAGGACGGTCCCGCACCGGAGATCACCACGACGTCCACCTGGCCGTCGAGGCGTTCGGCCAGTTGGGCGAGGGCCCGCCACATGGCGGGCGTCTGGGCGTTGCGATGCGCCGGGTCGTCGAGGACGACGTCGGCGCGGCGGCCGGTCATCTCCAACCGCAGCGAGGCGGAACTCAGGTCGAGTGGATCCATGACGCCTAGTAGATCGTCCGGGTGCCCCCCGTCACCGGTGGAACGGAGATTCCGCCCCTCCGATGTGGCCCCGGCCAACGTCAGCGCCTGGACTTACCCCGGGTGGCGCCGCCGCGTCCGCGCAGCTGCACGTCGTTCTCGGTGAGGATCCGATGCACGAATCCGTAGGAGCGTCCGGTCGATTCGGCCAGCGAGCGAATGCTCTCTCCGCTGGCGTACTTCTTGGTCAGCTCGGCAGCCAGCTTGTTGCGATCGCTGCCGGTGATCCGGGCGCCCTTCTTAACAGTGTCACTCACAGATCCTCCTGGATCGTCGTGGCGTCGTGGCCCCTGTTTCCGCAGCAGCGGAGAGGGGCCGATCAGTACTCCGTCGAGTCAGGAACCCGGCCGCCCGGAACATCTCGGCGGGCCCCTCCTGAACCTTCGGGATCGGGGGCGTACCAACGTGTCGCCGTGCCGGCCGAAGCACTCCGGCGTAGCGATCATGCGACAACGGATTATGCCATCTTGACCATGTCTTTTCGTGCGAGTCGCACCGATCCGGGGTCGGCTCGCAGAGGTTGCGTGCGTGCTCGGCAGGCGCTGATGTCAAACCCTGCGTCATTCCTTGCACAAGATGAAACGTATGAGACCGAAGGAATCCGCGCAGCCGTTCTTATCACCTGCGCAGGATCACCACGAGGTACCCGGTTCCGGGCCACTCGTCCGGACCAAACGGCCAGACCAGAAGGCCAACTGGACCGAATCCCACGGTCACGGAATCGTTATCGACGCACAGCCCTGAACGGGTGAACCCCCGGCCGATTGCCAGGCT
>DAIOVT010000396.1:0-4031 GCA_036758885.1 Kineosporiaceae bacterium | reverse complement strand
CGGTCGACGTCCTCGCCGCCCTCCCCGGTGTTCGACTTCGCCCCGATCGAGTTCATCGCGATCGCCAGGGTCTGGTGCGCCTCGCCCGAGATCGAGCCGTAGCTCATCGCCCCGGTGGAGAACCGGGTCATGATCGACTCGATCGACTCGACCTCCTCGATCGGCACCGGCGGACGCACCCCCTCCCGCAGCCGGAAGAGCCCGCGCAGGGTCATCAGGCGACGCGACTGGTCGTCGATGTGCGAGGTGTACTGCTGGAAGATGTCGAAGCGGCGCTCCCGGGTGGAGTGCTGCAGCCGGAAGACCGTGTCCGGGTCAAACAGGTGCGGTGCCCCCTCACGGCGCCACTGGTACTCGCCACCGACGTCGAGACGCCGGTGCGGGTTGCGGATGCCGTCCGGCGGGTAGGCCCGGTAGTGCCGGCGGGCGACCTCCTCGGCGAGGGTGTCCAGGTCGATGCCGCCGAGCTGGGAGGTGGTACCGGTGAAGTGGGTCTCGATCAACTCGGAGCCGAGGCCGACCGCCTCGAACACCTGCGCACCGGTGTAGGACGACGCGGTGGAGATGCCCATCTTGCTCATCACCTTGAGCACGCCCTTGCCCAGCGCCTTGATCAGGTTGCGCACCGCGGTCTGGGCGTCGACGGTGGTGATCACACCGCTGCGCACCAGGTTCTCCACCGACTCCATCGCCAGGTAGGGGTTCACCGCGGCCGCACCGTAGCCGATCAGCAGCGCGACATGGTGCACCTCGCGCACGTCACCGGCCTCGATGACCAGGCCGACCCGGGTACGGGTCTTCTCCCGGATCAGATGGTGGTGCACCGCCGAGGTGAGCAGCAGCGACGGGATCGGGGCCAGATCGGCGGTGCCGTCCCGATCGGACAGCACGATGAACCGGGCGCCGGCGGCGATCGCGGCCGAGACCTCGGCGAAGATCTCCTCCAGCCGGGTGCGCAGACCCTTGCCGCCCTGGGCGACCGGGTACAGGCCCCTGACCGTCACCGTGCCGTAGCCGGGCAGGTCGCCGTCCTGATTGACATGGACGATCTTGGCCAACTCGTCGTTGTCGATCACCGGGAAGTCGAGAACGATCATCCGGGCGTGCGCCGGGGTGGCCGCCAGCAGGTTCCGTTCCGGACCCATCGAGGTGCTCAGCGAGGTGACCAGTTCCTCGCGGATCGCGTCCAGTGGCGGGTTGGTGACCTGGGCGAACAGCTGGCTGAAGTAGTCGAAGAGCAGCCGCGGCCGGTTGGCCAGGACGGCGATCGGCGAGTCGGTGCCCATCGAGCCGATCGGCTCCGCGCCGGTGCGCGCCATCGGGCCGAGCAGGATGCGCAGCTCCTCCTCGGTGTAGCCGAAGGCCTGCTGCCGGCGGGTCACCGACGCCGGGGTGTGCAGCACGTGCTCGCGCTCGGGGAGTTCGCTCAGGAAGATCCGGCCGGCGTGCAGCCAGGTGTCGTACGGGTGCTGGCCGGCCAGCTGACCCTTGATCTCCTCGTTGTCCACGATCCGGCCGTGCTCGGTGTCCACCAGGAACATCCGGCCCGGCTGCAGCCGGCCCTTGCGGACCACCTTGGCCGGGTCGATGTCGAGCACGCCGACCTCACTGGCCATCACGACCAGACCGTCCTCGGTGACCCAGTAGCGCGAGGGCCGCAGTCCGTTCCGGTCGAGCACCGCACCGATCAGGCTGCCGTCGGTGAAGGCCACGCAGGCCGGCCCGTCCCAGGGCTCCATCAGCATCGAGTGGAACTCGTAGAACGCCCGCCGCGCGGGGTCCATCTCGGTGTGCTTCTCCCACGCCTCGGGGATCATCATCAGCACCGCGTGCGGGAGCGAGCGACCGCCGAGGTGCAGCAGTTCGAGCACCTCGTCGAAGGTGGCCGAGTCGCTCGCCCCCGGCGTACAGATCGGGAACAGCCGCTCCAGGTCGCCCGGGATCACGTCGCTGGCCAGCAGGCTCTCGCGGGCCTGCATCCAGTTCCGGTTGCCCCGGACCGTGTTGATCTCACCGTTGTGGGCGATCATCCGGAACGGGTGCGACAGCGGCCAGGAGGGGAAGGTGTTGGTCGAGAACCGGGAGTGCACGATCGCCAGTTCGGTGGCGAAGCGACGGTCGGACAGGTCCGGGAAGAACGGCTCGAGCTGACCGGTGGTGAGCATCCCCTTGTAGACGACGGTGCGCCCGGAGAGCGAGGCGAAGTAGACGAAGGCCTCGCGTTCGGCCCGCTTGCGCAGGCAGAACGCCATGCGCTCGAGCGCCATGCCGACCACCCGGCCGCGGGCGGATGCCACGAACAGCTGCCGGAAGACCGGTTGACAGGACCGGGCCATGTTGCCGACCAGGCCCTGGGTGATCGGCACGTCCCGCCAGCCCAGGACGGTCAGGCCCTCCTCGGCGGCGATCGCCTCGATCTGCTCGACCGCCTCGGCGCACTCCTCGGCACCCTCGGGCAGAAAGGCCATGCCGACGGCGTAGGCGCCCGGGTCGGGCAGCGGGAAGTCGACGACCTCGGCGAAGAACCGGTGCGGGACCTGGGTCAGGATGCCGGCGCCGTCCCCGGTGTCGATCTCGGCGCCGACGGCGCCGCGATGGTCCAGGTTGCGCAGCGCCGTCAGCGCGTGGTCGACGATGTCGTGGCCGGGCTCACCGCGCATCGTGGCGACGAAGGCCACGCCGCAGGCGTCGTGCTCGAAGTCGGCGTTGTACAGGCCGGTGCCGGCACCGGCCTCCGGCCGGGAAGAAAATCTTTCGAAGGGCGACAGCATGAAACTCACCTCGTCGTCCGGGGAGGGGCGGCCCGGGCAAAGGGGCGCCGCCGAAGAAAGGAATTAGTCCAGGGACGTCAGCGGCCCACGGGGTTTCAGGTCACCTTATCCGGTGGCTGCGCGCTCGACCACGGTCTCCCTGCCCGGTTGGCGCCGGGCACTGACCACAAGGAACGCCAGGGCCGCCAGCCCGACCAGGGCCGCCGTCCATACGTTCAGGCGCAGGCCGAGCACCTGCTCGGCCGGGTCGACCCGCAGCGTCTCGATCCAGAACCGGCCGATCGTGTACAGCAGCACGTAGAGCGCGAACACCCGCCCGTGACCCAGCTGCCAGCGCCGGTCGGCCCAGATCAGCACCGCTGCGACCAGCACGTTCCAGAGCAGTTCGTAGAGGAACGCCGGGTGGTACAGCCCGGGCAGCAGGACGGCGTTGCCCGCGGCGTCCCGGACCGCCTGTCCGGCGCCCTGGTCGAACTGGTGCACCTGCAATCCCCAGGGCAGGTCGGTGGCGCGACCGTAGAGCTCGTTGTTGAACCAGTTGCCGATACGTCCGATCCCTTGTGCCAGAACGATTCCCGGCGCCACGGCGTCGGCCAGGGGGGCGACCTTGACCCCGGCCCGGCGGGCGCCGATCAGCCCTCCGACGAAACCCAGGGCCACCGCTCCCCAGATGCCCAGGCCGCCCTTCCAGATCTCGAAGGCGCGCATCGGGTCGCCGTTCGGCCCGAAGTACTCCGACCAGGTGGTCAGCACGTGGTAGACACGACCGCCGATGATGCCGAACGGGATCGCCCAGACGGAGATGTCCATCACCACGCCGGGCCGGCCGCCGCGGGCCCGCCAGCGCTTCTCGGAGAGCCAGATGGCGACGCCGATACCGACCAGGATGCTCAGCGCGTAGGCCCGGACCGGGAACGGACCCAGGTACCACACCGACTGCTCGGGGCTCGGGATCAGGGACGGCGCGAGAGGCGCGAGGGTGGGAATCAGCACAACCGGTTCACGCCTTGCCGGCGTCCCGGGCGGCCTGCCGGATCCCGGCGGAGAGTTCACGGGCCAGCTCACCGACCGCCTCGACCCCGGCCTTCGGGTCCGCGGCCTCGGCCAGCACCCTGACGAACGCGGTGCCGACGATCACCCCGTCGGCGTAACCGGCGACCTCACGCGCGTGCTCGGCGGTGGAGACACCCAGGCCGACGCAGACCCGCTCGGCACCGGCCTGCCGCGCCCGCTCGACCAGTGCCGGCGCCGCCGCTCCCA
>DAIOVT010000395.1:0-4105 GCA_036758885.1 Kineosporiaceae bacterium | reverse complement strand
AGGATGCAGATGAAGACCACCCAGACGATCGCGACCCAGCCGACCAGGGCGCTCCAGCGGCCCAGGTTCCAGGGGCCCGGGGTGAAGTCCGGGCGCAGCCGGCGCAGGAACACCGGAACCACGTAGGCGATGTAGAGCCCGATCACCGCGATCGAGGTGACCGCCAGGTAGGCGGTGGTGCTGAACAGGGCCGGGGTGGCCAGCAGGATCGAGAGCGCGATGCAGAACCAGATCGAGTTGGTCGGGGTGCCGGTGCGGGGGTTGACCTTCGCCCAGATCCGCGAGCCGGGCAGCGCGTTGTCGCGGGAGAACGCGTAGGTCATCCGCGAGTTGGCGGTCACCGAGGCCATGCCGCAGAAGAACTGTGCGACGCAGACGATGAACAGCAGCAGCTTGGCCGTGAACGGGCTGTTCAGGGCGTCCAGGAAGACCTGCGCCGGCGGCAGACCGGTGTCGCTGGAGGCGAGTGCGTCCAGGCCGGCGGGGGTGCCGTCCTGGATCGAGGCGGTGATCGAGTAGAGCAGCAGGAAGCCGCCGATCACCGAGATCACTACGCTCATCACGATGCCCTTGGGAGCGTTCACCGCAGCGCCCTTGGTCTCCTCGGCGACGTGCGCGGACGCGTCGTAGCCGGTGTAGGTGTACTGGGCCATCAGCAGACCCATCAGGAACACGTACGGGGCGAACGACCAGCCGGTGGAGTTGTGGAACTCGGTGAGCGTCCAGCCGGCGGACTGGTGGCTGTCCGGCATGATCCACAGCGCACCGACGATGATCAGCACACCGACCACGTGCCACCAGGCCGAGATCTGCGAGAGCAGGCTGACCAGGTTGACCCCGAAGGTGTTCAGCAGTGCGTGCGCGACGATGATCGCGACGAAGAGCAGGAAGGTGCGGGCCGGGGTGACCTCGACCCCCCAGGTGAGGTTCATGAACGCCATCCACGTTGTGGCGCAACCGAAATCGATGGCCGCGGTGACCGCGACCTCGCCCATGAAGTTGAACCAGCCGACGTACCAGGCCCAGACCCGCTTGTTCCTGCGGGCGAGCTGGCCGGCCCAGAAGTAGAGGCCGCCCGCGGTCGGGTAGACCGAGCAGACCTCGGCCATCGCCATCGCCACGCAACAGACGAAGATGCCGACGATCAGCCAGCCCAGGGTCAGCGCCGACGGGCCGCCGGAGTTCAGCGCGATCGCGTAGGAGGTGATGCAGCCGGCCAGGATGGAGATGATCGAGAAGGACACCGCGAAGTTGCTGAACGCGGACATGCCGCGGTGCAGCTCCTGCGTGTAGCCCATCTCGGCGAGCAGTCTGGCGTCGTCGTCCAGATGATGATCAGGATGTTGGCCCGAGGTCGCCTTCTCACTCACGTCGAGATCCCTTCCCGCAGTGGTGGCCCGCCGACTTCGGTGTCGATCGCCGAGGCAGGGACGTGGCGATCTGGCGTGGCCGAGTGGGCCACAGTGTGGCCCTGCTCACCCTCGCGGTCAATGGCCTGACTTCAGACCTTTACGTGCGGGCTCAGACCTTTACCGAGCCGAAACGTCCGGGAAGGTGCTGCGCCCAGGGCCGGGACGCCTCGAGCTGACCGGCCAGACGCAGCATCACCGGCTCGGCGCCGAGGCGTCCGACGAACTGCGATCCGATCGGCAGACCGCCGGCGGTGATGTGCAGCGGTACGGTCATCGCGGGGCGCCCGGTGACGTTGGCCAGCTGTGTGTATGGCACCCAGCCCAGGTTGGCCTGCACTGCCCGATCGACAAGACCGCTGCGCCGCAACAGGTTTGCCGTACCACTGCGCATCACCAGGCGCTTCAGGTGTTGCTGCAGCGGCGGGTCGGCGAGCGCCCCGATCCGGGGCGCCGGTGTCGCGGTGGTCGGGGTGAGCAGCAGGTCGTGCTCGGAGTGGAAGTCGGCCAGCCGGCGTACGTGCTGCTGCCGGGCATCGATCAGGGCGAGCAGTTCGAGGGACGGCGTCGCGCGGCCGAGCGCGGCCATCAACCGGGTGTCCTCCTCGAAGGCGTCGTCGGTGGCAGCCCCGGCGAACTTGGCCAGCTCGACTTCCCGGGCGATGTACACGAACCAGGTCGCCAGGAAATCCTTGAGCATGGCCGCGTCGTCGATCGGCTGTCGGTCGAGTTCGACGACCTCGTGTCCGAGCCCGGCCAGCAGCTCGGCGGTCGAGCGCACCGCGCGCACCGCCTCGTCGTCCGGTTCGGTGATGGAACTCGTTGCGCACCAGGCGATCCGGAGCCGTCCGGGGTCACGGCCGACCTGATCCGAGAACGGTTCCGCCGGCATCGCCGCCGCGAACGGCGAGGCCGGCGCCGGGCCGGCCAGCACGTCGAGCATCAGCGCGGTGTCGCGCACGCTCCACGAGATCGCCCCGTCGGTGGCCGTGCCGCCGAGCTTCTCGGCGGCGGCCGGCCCGCCGGCGATCAGGCCTCGGGACGCCTTCAGCCCGAACAGGCCGCAGCAGGACGCCGGGATGCGGATCGACCCGCCGCCGTCGCTCGCCCCGGCGCAGGGCACGATGCCCGCCGCCACCGCCGCGGCCGCGCCGCCGGAGGATCCGCCCGGGCTGTGGTCGGTGTTCCACGGGTTGCGGGCCGGGCCGAACAGCTCGGACTCGGTAATGCCCTTGGCGCCGAACTCAGGGGTGTTCGTCTTGCCGGTGATCACCAGGCCGGCGTCCAGCCAGCGTTCGACGACAGTGCTGTTCTCACGGGGCACGACCAGCCGCAGCGCACGTGAGCCCCGGCTGGTGGGGTGCCCGACCAGATCGTGACCGAGGTCTTTGAGCAGGAACGGCACGCCGTGCAGCGGGCCGGGAACGACATCCGGTGAGACGCTCCGGAAGACCGGCTGGTCGAACCAGCTGACCACGGCGTTGATCTCGGGATTGACCTGGTCGTGCCGTGACCGGGCGAGGTCGAGGAGTTGCTCGGCGGTGGTCTCGCCGTCCGCGACCGCCTGGGTCAGCCCGACGGCGTCCAAGCTCGGATAGGTCTCGCGGTCGATCGGCAAGAGTCCCCCCGTGGGTCGAGACCGTTCTGCTGAGCAGCAGAGCTGATCAACATTGTGACCACAGGTCGGCTTCTCGATCGAGGGCATCCGGATAGCCGCCGGGGATCGTGCGCCGGGGTGCCGCTGCCGGCCGGTCTGACCGCACTGGTCACCGGCGCGCTGCCGCTGCTCGCCGGGGTGCTCGGGCACGATTTCATCGGCCGACGCGGTACTCGTGATCATGCAGAACTGCACGTCCGGGGTGATCTCAGGCTGTTCGGCATGATCACGGCTCCGCGGCAGCACCTCCGCATGCTTACGGCGGGGTGGGGGACTCACGTTCGCGTTTGCGGCGCTTGCCCTCGTGCATGGCCAGCACTCGAGCCACCGGAATGGTGTGGCCCTCGGCAATCACGTCGGCCGGAATGAGCTGTGCCTCGGGCAATGCCCGCGCCCAGGGATCCGCGCCGTCCAGCAGTGCCGGGACGTTGCGGATGGTGAAGTCACGAGGATCGACGTCATCGAGGTCGTCCCAGTCGAGCGGGAACGAGACCGGGGCGCCGGGCCGGACCCGGGGGCTGTAGGCGGCGACCACCGTCGCGCCACCGGACCGGGTGGCGTCGAGGAACACCTTTCCGCCGCGATCGGCCTTGATGTACTCGGTGGTGGCGAGCTGCGGGTCGAGCCGCTCGGCGCGGGCGGCGAGCGCCCGGGTGGCGGCCGCGGCGTCCTCGATGGAGCAGTCCCGGATGGGCACGATCACGTGGATTCCCTTGGCACCCGAGGTCTTTGCCGCCCCGGACAGTCCCACATCGGCCAGCGCCGATCTGATCAAGCGGGCGGTGTTCAGGACGACGTCGAACCCGGCTCCCTCGGGCGGATCGATGTCGAGGACCAGGTGGGTGACCGTACCCGCCCACAGTTCGGCGTTGCGGTTCTCGTCCACCGCGGGCACCACGACGGTCACGTGGTACTCGACCGCCCGCTGATTGCCCAGCCACAGCAGGGTCGGCCGGTCGTTGCCGACCGCGTACCTGATGGTGCGTTGTCCGGCGGCCGACCAGACGCTCATCGTCTCGACGTAGTCGGGCGTGTACTT
>DAIOVT010000394.1:1610-4116 GCA_036758885.1 Kineosporiaceae bacterium | reverse complement strand
TCGAGGCCGAAGAGAAGATGGAGAAGGCCGTCGAGGTCGCCAAGGAGGACTTCGCGGCGATCCGTACCGGCCGGGCCAACCCGGCGATGTTCAACAAGATCGTCGTCGACTACTACGGCGCCCCGACCCCCCTGCAGCAGCTCGCCTCGTTCCAGATCCCCGAGGCCCGCACCGTGTTGATCACCCCCTACGACAAGGGCTCGATCACCGCGGTCGAGAAGGCGTTGCGCGACTCCGACCTCGGCGTGAACCCGGCGACCGACGGCGCGATGATCCGGGTGGTGCTCCCGACGCTGACCGAGGAGCGTCGCCGCGACTACATCAAGATCGCCCGGAACAAGGCCGAGGAGGCCCGCGTCTCGATCCGCAACGTCCGCCGCCGGGCCAAGGAGGAGCTCGACCGCATCGTCAAGGACGGCGAGGCCGGTGAGGACGAGGTCGGCCGCGCCGAGAAGGAGCTCGAGGCGCTGACCAAGCGGCACGTCGACCAGATCGACGACCTGCTCAAGCACAAGGAGAGCGAGCTGCTCGAGGTATGAGCGAGAACGGTCCGTTGTCGGGGCAGCCCAGCCGGCGACAGCGCCGGCTGGCTGCGGCGACCCCGGAACGTTCCGCGTCGTCGGCCCGCTCCGCCGGCAAGCCCGGTGGCCGGCCCCTGCTGTCGGCGCCGTCCGCGGTGTCCTTCGCCGCCGCGGACTCCGCCGACGACTCCCCACAGACCACCCGGGTGCGCCCCGCCGAGCGGCAGCAGCCCGACGGCGGGGGCACGGGCGCCTCGACCGGACTGCCGAACCCGTTCGGGCCGGCCCACGATCGGGGCGCGGCCCGGGCGGCCGGCCCGGGTGAACCGCCGTCCGGTGCCGGAGCGGAGCGGGACGCCTCGCCCGAGGCCGTCGAACCCGGCCCGGGGGAGGGCACCGGCCGCAGCCGTCGCACCGCCCGGACCGGTGCGGAGACCGGGCGCAGCGGCCGCAACCTGCCGGTGGCGCTCGGCGTCGGGGTGGGTCTCGCCGCCGCGGTGCTCGCCTCGCTGCTGTTCCGCAAGGAACTCTTCGTCGCGCTGGTCAGCGCCGCCGTGCTGCTCGCGGTCTGGGAGCTGGTCACCGCGATGACCCAGCGCAAGATCAACGCCCCGATGATCCCGCTGCTGGTGGGCTCGGTGGGCATGTTGGTCTCCGGCTACGTGGCCCATGAGGAGGGCCTGCTGGTCGCGTTGACCACCACCGCGTTCGGGCTGCTGCTCTGGCGTCTGGTCGACGGGCTGGACGGCGCCGCCCGCGACGTCGCGGCCGGGGTGTTCGTCGCCGCCTACGTGCCGTTCCTGGCCGGCTTCGCGATGATCATGCTCGCCGAACCGGACGGCCCGAACCGGGTGATCACCTTCGTGGCCACGGTGGTGGCCAGCGACACCGGTGGCTACTTCGCCGGCGTCACCCGGGGCCGGCACCCGATGGCGCCGACGGTGAGTCCGAAGAAGTCCTGGGAGGGCTTCGCCGGCTCGGTGCTGGCCAGCACGGTGGTCGCCGTCCTGTGTGTCACGTTGCTGCTCGACGGCCCCTGGTGGGCCGGTGTGCTGCTCGGCCCGGCGGTTGCCTTCACCGCGACCATGGGCGACCTGAACGAGTCGCTGATCAAGCGCGACCTCGGGGTGAAGGACATGTCCAGCCTGCTGCCCGGGCACGGCGGCATGATGGACCGGCTGGACTCGCTGCTGGTCACCGCGCCGGTGGCGTTCGTGCTGCTGGCGTTGCTCGCCCCGGCGGTGTCCTGATGGCCGGCCGCGCCGAACTCACCCTGGTCGCCCCGCGGCGGGGCAAGCCGCCGCGCCACCTCGCCGACCTGACCCTGGCCGAACGCCGGGAGGCGGTCGCCGGGCTGGGCGAGAAGCCGATGCGGGCCCGGCAGTTGTCGGTGCACTACTTCGACCGGCTGGTGCAGCATCCCGAGCAGATGACCGACCTGCCCGCGGCCACCCGGGAGATGCTCGCCGCCGAGCTGCTGCCGCCGCTGCTCAGCCCGATCAAGAAACTGACCTGCGACGACGGTGGCACGGTGAAGACCGCCTGGCGGCTGTTCGACGGCGCCCTGGTCGAGAGCGTGCTGATGCGCTACCCACGCCGGGCCACGGTCTGCATCTCGAGCCAGGCCGGCTGCGGCATGAACTGCCCGTTCTGCGCCACCGGCCAGGCGGGGCTGACCCGCAACCTCTCCGCGGCCGAGATCGTCGAGCAGGTGGTCTGTGCGGCGCGCTCGCTGGCGGCCGGCGAGGTCCCCGGGGGCGAGCCCGGCCGCCCCGACCGGGTCACCAACGTCGTCTTCATGGGCATGGGCGAGGCGCTGGCCAACTACCGGGCGACGATGCACGCCGTGCGCACCCTGATCGCGGCCCCGCCGGAGGGACTCGGGCTCTCGGCCCGCGGGATCACGATGTCGACCGTCGGTCTGGTGCCGGCGATCGAGCGACTCGCCGGTGAGGGAATCCCGATGACGCTGGCGCTGTCGCTGC
>DAIOVT010000394.1:0-1600 GCA_036758885.1 Kineosporiaceae bacterium | reverse complement strand
CGCTGCACGCGCCGGATGACGAACTGCGCGACGAACTCGTGCCGATCAACACCCGCTGGAAGGTGGGCGAGGCGCTGGACGCCGCCCGCGGCTACTTCGACCGCACCGGACGACGGGTCAGCATCGAGTACGCGTTGATCCGCGACATCAACGACCAGGCGTTCCGGGCGAAGCTGCTGGCCGGGCAGCTCAACGCCCGGGGACGCGGCTGGGTGCACGTCAACCCGATCCCGCTGAACCCGACGCCGGGCTCGAAGTGGACGGCGAGCGATCCGGGGGTGCAGGACCGGTTCGTCGCGACGTTACGCGACGCCGGGGTGCCGGTCACGGTGCGCGACACCAGGGGCCGCGAGATCGACGGAGCATGCGGTCAACTGGTCGCCACCACCTGATCCGCCCCCGCGGTGACCGAGCCAGGCCGAATGTTTTGGCACAATCGCTCTTGTGAGCGACACCTTTCCGCGAGCGGGTCGACTGACCAAGGGATATGACGCTGAGCAGGTCGAGGCGTTCCTGGCGCGAGCTCGGGCGGCCTACGAGGACGGCGCCGGCGGCAGCGCGATGACGTCGTGGCACGTCCGCACCATCGGGTTCGACCTGGTTCGGGGCGGTTACGACGTCGAGGCGGTTGACGCCGCGCTCGACCGGATCGAGGACGCCTTCGCCCGGCGCGAGAAGCACCGCGGCGAGGAGCGTGCCGGAAGCAGCGGCTGGCAGACCCAGCTGCGCACCCAGGAGCAGTCGCTGCGCGCGCAGCTGGCCCGCTCCGACGGTCAGCGGTTCCCGCGGGGCAGCGGGCTCGAGCTCACCTATGACGTCGCCCAGGTCGACGAGCTGTGCCGCCGGGTGGAGGACGCGTTCGCCAGCGGCCGGCCGCTCAACCCGGACGCCGTGCGGCTGGCCGTGTTCAAGAGCCGGCGCGGGTCGCGGGGCTACCACGAGGCGTCCGTCGACGCCTTCCTCGACCGGGTCGTCGAACTGCTGGTGGTCGCCGCCGTCTGATCGAGGTGATCGAGGTGATCGAGGTGATCGAGGTGATCGAGTGCGGTGGCTACAGCCCAGCGGTCAGGTCGCTGAGACCGCGCAACTGACGCCCGCCCTCGAAGTTCGCCGGGTCCAGCCAGGTCTCGAACGCCGCCCGCAGGGCGGGCCAGCGCCGATCGGTGATCGCGTACCAGGCCGTGTCCCGGTTGCGTCCTTTGTAGACGAGGGCCTGCTCGAAGGTGCCCTCGTAGTGGAACCCGAGCCGCGCCGCGGCCCGCCGGGAGGGTTCGTTCAGGGCGTCGCACTTCCACTCGTAGCGCCGGTAGCCGAGGTCGAAGGCGTTGCGCATCAACAGGAACATCGCCTCGGTGGCCGCGGTGCTGCGCTGCAGTTCGGCGCCCAGCGCGATGCCGCCGACCTCGACCGACCCGGCGGCGGGATCGATCCGCAGATAGCTGGCGACGCCGAGCGCGCGGCCGTCGGCGATCACCGCGTGCGGTGCCCAGCCGGAACGGGCGAGGAGGCCGGCGACCATTCGGGCGACGGCGTCCCGGTCCTCGGCGTCCCAGGGCAGATACGTCCAGAGGGACGCCGGGGAGCGCTCCACCAGGGCGCC
>DAIOVT010000393.1:0-4121 GCA_036758885.1 Kineosporiaceae bacterium | reverse complement strand
CCGCATCGGAAAGCTCCCGATCTCGGTGCCCAGCGGCGTCGAGGTGAAGATCGAGGGTCGCGAGGTGACGGTCAAGGGGCCCAAGGGCTCGCTGAGCCACACGGTCGCCCCGCCGATCACCGTCGAGCAGGAGGACGGCACGCTGCGCGTGAACCGTCCGGACGACGAGCGGCTCTCGAAGTCGCTGCACGGGCTGACCCGGACGCTGATCTCGAACATGGTCCAGGGGGTCACCCAGGGCTACGAGAAGAAGCTCGAGATCGTCGGCACCGGATACCGGGTGATCGCCAAGGGCTCGAACCTCGAGTTCGCCCTCGGCTACAGCCACCCGATCCTGGTCGAGCCGCCGGCCGGTGTGCAGTTCGCCGTCGAGGCGCCGACCCGGTTCTCGGTCAGCGGTATCGACAAGCAGCAGGTCGGCGAAGTGGCGGCGAACCTGCGCAAGCTGCGCAAGCCCGAGCCGTACAAGGGCAAGGGCGTCCGGTACGCCGGCGAGCAGGTCAAGCGCAAGGTCGGGAAGGCAGGTAAGAAGTAATGGCGATCGGCATCAAGCGTGGCGGTGCGGCGAGCAAGGCCGCCGTCCTCGCCCGCAAGCGCCGGCACCTGAGGGTGCGCAAGGGCATCGTCGGCACTGCCGAGCGTCCCCGTCTGGTCGTCTCCCGGTCCTCGCGGCACATCGTCGCCCAGATCGTGGACGACGCGATCGGCCGCACCGTGGCCTCAGCCTCGACCCTCGAGGCGGACCTGCGCGGTTCGGACGGCGACAAGACGTCGAAGGCCAAGCGCGTCGGCGAGCTCGTCGCCGAGCGCGCCAAGCAGGCCGGTGTGCAGGCCGTGGTCTTCGACCGGGGCGGCAACAAGTACCAGGGCCGAGTGGCCGCGGTGGCCGACGGCGCCCGCGAAGGCGGGTTGGCCCTCTGATGACTCGCTCGACTGTGATGGGAAGGAACCTCTGATGGCGGGACCCCAGCGCCGCGGTGGCGGCGCCGGAGCCGGCGCCGGTGGCACCGGCGAGAACTCCGGCCGCCGCGAGCGTCGTGGCGACCGCGACAACAACAGGCGTGACCGCGACTCCGCCGACAAGAACGCCTTCATCGAGCGGGTCGTGACGATCAACCGCGTGGCCAAGGTGGTCAAGGGTGGCCGCCGGTTCAGCTTCACCGCGCTCGTGATCGTCGGCGACGGCGACGGCACCGTGGGTGTCGGCTACGGCAAGGCCAAGGAGGTGCCCGCGGCGATCGCCAAGGGTGTCGAGGAGGCCAAGAAGCACTTCTTCAAGGTCCCCCGGATCCAGGGCACCATCCCGCACCCGGTGCAGGGTGAGGCGGCCGCGGGTGTCGTGCTGCTCAAGCCGGCCTCGCCCGGTACCGGCGTCATCGCCGGTGGCCCGGTGCGCGCCGTCCTGGACTGTGCGGGTATCCACGACGTGCTGAGCAAGTCGCTGGGCTCGGACAACGCGATCAACGTCGTGCACGCGACCGTTGCCGCGCTGAAGGAACTGGAGCGTCCCGAGGAGGTGGCGGCCCGCCGTGGTCTGCCGCTCGAGGACGTCGCGCCCGCGGCGCTGCTGCGGGCCCGGGCCGGAGCCGGTGCGTGATGGCCGAGGCGAAGGCGACCAAGAAGCTGAGGGTCACTCAGATCAAGTCGAAGATCGGCGGCATCCAGGAGCACCGTGACACGCTCCGTTCGCTGGGTCTGAAGCGGATCGGGCAGACCGTGGAGAAGGAGGACCGTCCCGAGATCCGCGGGATGGTCAAGGCGGTCAGGCACCTGGTGACCGTCGAGGAGGTCGACTGACGATGAGCAACACTTCTGGGCAGGAGCGCCCGCTGCGGGTGCACCACCTCCGCCCGGCCCCCGGGGCGAAGACCCCGAAGACCCGGGTCGGTCGTGGTGAGGCCAGCAAGGGCAAGACCGCCGGCCGCGGTACCAAGGGCACCAAGGCCCGGTACCAGGTCTCGGCGGCCTTCGAGGGCGGCCAGATGCCACTGCACATGCGGCTGCCCAAGCTGCGTGGTTTCACCAACCCCTTCCGGGTCGAGTACCAGGTGGTCAACCTGGATCGCCTGGCCGCGCTGTACCCGGCCGGCGGCGAGGTGACCGTCGACGACCTGGTCGCCAAGGGCGCCGTCCGCGACGGTCTTCCGGTCAAGGTTCTGGGCACCGGCGAGCTGGGTGTGGCGTTGCAGGTGAAGGTGGACGCCTACTCCGCAAGCGCCAAGGAGAAGATCACGGCAGCCGGCGGCTCGGCGGACACCACCGCCTGACCTGGCGGGCAACACTGACACGATGGGTAACACTGAGGCCGGACGTCGCAGTGCCACTGCGGCGTCCGGCCTGATCCATTCACCGATCGGGTCACCGATCTGTCCATCGATCTCTCGGCCCTCGGTCTCATCGCCGTCGGCCCTCTGGAGGACTGGTGCTCAGCGCATTCGCTAGGGCCTTCCGCACTCCCGACCTGCGTCGCAAGCTGCTCTTCACGTTGGCGATCATGGCGTTGTTCCGGGTCGGGTCGTTCATCCCGACCCCCGGAGTCGACTTCACCGCGGTGCGGGCCTGCGTCGAGCAGGCCAAGAACAACGAGGGCGGGCTGGCCGCGACCCTGGGTCTGGCCAACCTGTTCAGCGGTGGCGCACTGCTGCAGCTGTCGGTCTTCGCGCTCGGGATCATGCCCTACATCACCGGCAGCATCATCGTTCAGCTGCTCACCGTGGTGATCCCGCGGTTCGAGACCCTGAAGCAGGAAGGGCAGAGCGGCACCAGCAAGCTCACCCAGTACACCCGCTACCTGACCATCGGCCTGGCGATCCTGCAGTCGACCACGCTGGTCGCGCTGGCTCGCAGCAACCAGGTCTTCCCGAACTGCAGCGCCGACATCATGCCGCGCGAGGACCTCTGGACCCTGGTCCTGATGATCATCACGCTGACCGCCGGCACCGGCCTGATCATGTGGTTCGGCGAACTGGTCACCGAGCGCGGGATCGGCAACGGCATGTCGCTGCTGATCTTCACCTCGATCGCGGCCACCTTCCCCGGTGGCCTGTGGGCGATCAAGCAGCAGAACGACGGCTCCGGCCGCGGCTGGGACGTGCTGGCCATGGTCGTCACGGTCGGCATGGTCGTGATGGCACTGGTGATCTTCGTCGAGCAGTCGCAGCGGCGGATCCCGGTGCAGTACGCGAAACGCATGATCGGACGGCGCCAGTACGGCGGCACCACGACCTACATCCCGATGAAGGTCAACATGGCCGGCGTCATCCCGATCATCTTCGCCTCCTCGCTGCTGACCCTGCCCACGCTGCTGGTGAGCTTCCAGCAGAACAGCACGGCGGGCTGGGTGACCTGGATCAACCGCTACCTGGTGCGTGGCGATCACCCGGTCTACATGGTCTGCTACTTCGTCCTGATCATCTTCTTCACCTACTTCTACGTAGCGATTACGTTCAACCCGGACGAGGTCGCCGAGAACATGAAGAAGTACGGTGGCTTCATCCCCGGGATCCGGGCCGGCCGGCCGACCGCCGAGTACCTCGAGTACGTGCTCAGCCGGATCACCTTCCCGGGATCGCTCTACCTCGCGGTGATCTCGATGATCCCGCTGGTGGCGTTCGCACTGATCAACGGCAACGCGGCGACCATGAACAACTTCCCGTTCGGTGGTACCTCGATCCTGATCATCGTCGGTGTCGGCCTGGAGACCGTGAAGCAGATCGAGTCGCAGCTGCAGCAGCGGCACTACGAGGGCTTCCTGCGCTGACCCACGGACTGCATCGGCCTGCCCGAACGGGCAGGCCGATGACCGTTCCCCGCCCGATGAATCCCGCCCGGCGCAGCACTATCCCCGGATCCCGGTCCAGCGGATAGGGTTTAGCCGGTTTCCTCACCGGCTCCGGTGAGCGCGTGAGAACGCGTATGCGCAGGTCATTCGTGCCCGGGCGTTCCTGAGCAGGGCCCGAAACCCTCGACCCGCATGCAGCGTCGTCCCGAGGAAGGTAGAAGCGATGAGATTGGTTCTGCTCGGTCCCCCTGGTGCAGGTAAGGGAACGCAGGCGGTGCATCTGGCCGCCCGGCTGGGAATCCCCGCCATCTCCACCGGCGACATCTTCCGCGCCAACATC
>DAIOVT010000392.1:0-4131 GCA_036758885.1 Kineosporiaceae bacterium | reverse complement strand
CACAAGGTCTTTGTCGCCGAAGGCGTGTTCGCCGCCGAGTTGGTGGCCCCGCTGCGCCAGCACGGGGTGCTCGCCGACGCCCTGGTGCTGAACCTGCACCCGGCCAAGACCTTCGCCCGCCGGCTGGCCCGCGATCTGGCCGAGGCCCGCAAGCCACCGATGACCCTGGTCCGCCGGGGCCTCGGCCTCGCCCGCGGCGAGCGCGAACTACTCACCCGCTGGACGGCGCTCGGCTGCCGCCCGGTCGATCAGGCACAGGCCCGCGAGACGCTGCTCGCGCTCACCCGGGGATGAGCTTGTCGTAGCCGGGCTTGACGACGTCCTCGATGATCGCCAAGCGCTCGTCGAAGGGGATGAACGAACTCTTCATCGCGTTGATCGTCACCCAGCGCAGGTCGTTCATCGTCCAGCCGGCCTGCTCGACCAGCAACGCCATCTCCCGGCCGACCGAGGTGTCCGACATCAACCGGTTGTCGGTGTTCAGGGTGACCCGGAACCGCAGGTCCTTGAGCAACGTGATCGGGTGCTCGGCGATCGAGGCCGCGGCGCCGGTCTGCAGGTTCGAGGAGGGACACATCTCCAGCGGGATGCGCCGGTCGCGCACCCAGGCGGCGAGCAGGCCGAGCTGAGCGCCGTCCGAAGCCGCGCCGTCCGCACCTGCGCCGTCCGAACCGGCATCGACGGTGATGTCGTCGACGATGCGCACCCCGTGCCCGAGCCGTTCGGTGCCGCAGACCTGGATCGCCTCCCAGATGCTCGGTAACCCGAACGCCTCACCGGCGTGGATGGTGACGTGGAAGTTCGCCCGGTGCAGGTAGTCGAAGGCGTCCAGGTGCCGCGAGGGCGGGTAGCCGGCCTCGGCACCGGCGATGTCGAATCCGACCACGCCCCGGCCGCGGTGCCGGACGGCGAGCTCGGCGATCTCCATCGACCGGGCGGCGTGCCGCATCGCGGTGAGCAGTGCTCCCATCCGGATCGGCCGGCCGGCCGCCGCGGCGAGCGCCGAGCCCTCCTCGAAACCGGCCTGGACGGCGTCGACGACCTCGTCGAGGCTGAGCCCGCGTTCGAGGTGAAGCTCTGGGGCGTAACGGATCTCGGCGTACACCACGCCGTCCGCAGCCAGGTCGAGCGCGCACTCGCGGGCCACCCTGGCCAGCGCCTGCGGCGTCTGCATCACCCCGACGGTGTGCACGAAGGTCTCCAGGTACGACACCAGCGAGCCCGAGTCGGACTGGGCCCGGAACCACTCGGCCAGACCCTGCGCGTCGTCGGCGGGAAGCTCATGACCGATCTCGTGGCCGAGCTCCAGAACTGTCGCCGGACGCACCCCGCCATCGAGGTGGTCGTGCAGCAAAGCCTTGGGGGCGGCGAGGATCTCGGCGGGTATGTCCGCCCGCGGGGCAGGCAGAGGGGCCGTATCGAGGGAGCCGTCGAAGGTGTTGTCGAGGGTCATCTCCGGATGCTAAGCCCAACACCATCACCAAGCAGGGTTCGCTGGACCCAACAGGCCGCGAACCCTCGATGAGAGCGAGACGAAATCTTGGACGTTCTGATCTCCGCCGGCGACCTCGCCACCCTGCTCGAGAACCGGCCGAAGGACCTCGTGCTGCTCGACATCCGTTGGAAACTGGGCGATCCCGACGGTCATGCGCACTATCTGGCCGGCCATCTGCCCGGCGCCGTCTTCGTGCCGCTCGAGGAGGAACTCGCGGCGCCCGCCGCGCCCGCGCTCGGCCGGCATCCGCTGCCGGACGCCGCGGACCTGCAGGCGGCGGCCCGGCGCTGGGGCCTGACCGACGCCGGCGCAGCGACGGGCACCGTGGTGGTCTACGACGACTGGATGGGTCTGGCCGCGGCGCGCGCCTGGTGGCTGTTGCGCTGGGCCGGGGTGAGGAACGTCAGGATCCTGGACGGCGGCCTGGCCGCCTGGCGGGCAGCCGGCGGAGAACTGCGGACCGATGAGGTGATCGCGGCGCCGGGGGACGTCGTCCTGGGCTCGGGCGAACTGCCGATCCTGGACGCCGACGCGACCGCCGCGCTGGCCGCCGGCAGCGGGGTGGTGCTCGACGCCCGGGCCGGTGAGCGCTACCGCGGCGAGACCGAGCCGCTGGACCCGGTGGCCGGGCACATCCCCGGCGCCCTGTCCGCGCCGACCACCGGCAACGTCACCGCGGACGGCACCTTCCGCCCGGTCGGCGAACTGCGGGAACGCTTCGCGGCACTCGGCATCGGCGACGCCTCCGGCAGTGCGATGGAGGTGGCGGAGGTGGGCGTCTACTGCGGATCGGGGATCACCGCCTCGCACGAGATCGCGGCTCTCGCAATCGCCGGCATCGAGGCGTCCCTGTACCCGGGATCGTGGTCGCAGTGGTCCCACGATGCGTCCCGGCCGGTGGCCACCGGCGAGTGAGGCCGGCCGGGCCCGGCGCGGCGGATCGCGGGGCCGGCCCGTAGATTCACCGGATGCACTCGTTCCATCTGGCCCAGGTGCCGCCCTGGGTGAGCGCGCGGGCCATGGTCCGGCCGCCCGGCGCGGGCGCCGTCCCGGGGCTGGAGCGGGCCGAGTGCATGGCCAACATGACGCTCGGGGCGCCGGTGTTCTCCCCGGAACGGATGCGGCTGGCCCGGATCGCGATGTTCGCGGCCTGGCGGGACGAGGCCGCGCTGGAGCGGTTCCTGACCGATCACCCCCTCGGACGGCGCCTGGCCGGCGGCTGGCACGTGCGCCTGGAGTTCGTGCGCCGCTGGGGCAGCGTGGGCGAGTTCGCCGACCTGCCCGAGATCGCCGGACGCACCGCCCCCGGCGAACCGGTGGTCGCGGTGACCCTGGCGCGGATGCGGCTGCCCGAACTGCCGCGCTTCATCCACTGGGGACGCCCGGTCGAGCGTCTGGTGCGCGATCACCCCGGAGCCACCCTGGCGCTGGCGGCGATCCGCCCGCCGCGCACCGTCTCCACCTTCTCGGTGTGGCGCACCGCCCGGGAGATGACCGACATGGTGTTCGGCCGCAGCGCGGTGCCGACACCGCAACGGCACTCCGCCGCGATGGCCGAACGCGAACGCCGCGACTTCCATCACGAGTTCACCACGCTGCGATTCCGGCCACTCTCCGAGCACGGCAGCTGGCAGGGTCGTGGTGACTACGTGCGCCGTTGAGGGCACGCACCGCGACAAACCCGCCCAGGCCGCCCGGACGCAGCGCCGGGCGGACAGCCCGGCGGCCAGGAATTCCTACAGATGCGATAGAACTTCGGTGTGATGACGACAGAGCCCACGATCGCCCCTGGACAACGCGGGTACGGTGGGTCAATGAGTGACCCGCGCCTGGCTGGGACCCAGATCGCCGACTCGGTGCTGGATCTGATCGGCGAGACGCCACTGGTGCGTATGCGCCGGATCATGGACGTCGAGAAGTTGCCCAGCGTGCTCGCCATGAAGATGGAGACCTCGAACCCCGGTGGTTCGGCGAAGGACCGTCCGGCGCTGCAGATGATCCTCGCCGCCGAAGAGGCCGGCCTGCTGCAACCCGGTGGCACCATCGTCGAACCGACCAGCGGCAACACCGGTGTCGGGCTGGCGATCGTGGCCGCCCAACGGGGTTATCGCTGCGTGTTCGTGATGACCGACAAGGTTGCGCCCGAGAAGGTTTCGCTGTTGCGGGCCTACGGCGCCGAGGTCGTGGTGTGTCCGGTCGCGGTGGCACCGGAGGACCCGCGCAGCTACTACTCGGTCGCCGAGCGGCTGACCGGCGAACTGAACGGCTTCCGGCCGAACCAGTACGCCAACCCGGCCAATCCGCTCGCCCACGAACTGACCACCGGGCCCGAACTGTGGCGGCAGACCGCCGGACGCATCACGCATTTCGTCGCCGGCGCCGGCACCTGCGGCACCATCACCGGCACGGCTCGCTACCTGAAGTCGGTGAACCCCGACATCCGGGTCATCGCCGCCGATCCCGCCGGTTCGGTGTACTCGGGCGGGTCCGGCCGGCCGTACCTGGTCGAGGGGGTCGGTGAGGACTTCTTCCCCGACGCCTGGGCGCCGGATCTGTACGACGAGGTGATCCCGGTCAGCGACGAGGAGAGCTTCCTGGCCGCCCGCCGGGTCTCCCAGGTCGAGGGCATCCTGATC
>DAIOVT010000391.1:0-4141 GCA_036758885.1 Kineosporiaceae bacterium | reverse complement strand
CGAGGTGCTGCGGTACGTGGCCGAGGTGCTCTCCGACGCACTGCCCGGTGAGGCCCGGCTGCTGCGCTACGGCGGCGACGAGTTCGTGGTGCTGCTGCCGGGCACCGGTGAGGCGGCGGCCCGCGACGTGGCCGTCCGGCTGACCCGGGCGATCGCCGGTTTCTCCTGGAGCCAGGTCGCCGACAACATGGCGATACGGGCGACCACCGGGCTGTCCGCGCTGTTCGCACTCAGCGGACGCCGCCCCGCGGCCGACGCGGAACGCCTGTTCCGCCGCGCCGACGAGGCCCTGCTCGAGGCCAAGCGGGGGCGCAAGCACCACCCGCACACCGAGATCCTCGACCTGCGCGACCCGGCGATCGTCGCCGCGGCGGCGCAGGCGCAGAACCGCCAGCCCACCGCGCCGAACGCCGCCTCGAACGGGCAGGCCCGGACGGCGCCCGGTCAAGCACCCGGTCAAGCGCCCGACCAGGTCGACCTGACCGAGGTGGAGTCCCGCGAGGAGCACACGATGGAGCCCGGCGACCGGATCGTCGCGACCACCCGCCGGGCGCGACGGCGCTCCAGCGTCATCGACCTCGGTCAGAACTGAGCCATTTGGTCAGCGCCTGCTCGCAGGCGACGATCTGGGACGCCGGGCAACGTTCGTCGTCGCGATGGGCGAGCATCGGGTCACCGGGGCCGAAGTTCACCGCCGGCACCCCGAGCGCGCTGAACCGGGAGACGTCGGTCCAACCGAACTTGGGCATCGGCCGGCCCCCCGTGGCCTCGATGAACGCCTTCGCCGCCGGGTGCGAGAGCCCGGGCAGGGCGCCGTCCGCCGCGTCGGTGAGCACCAGGTCGAAACCCTCGAACAGCTCGGCGACATGTGCGAAGGCGGTCTCGACGTCGCGGTCGGGGGCGAACCGATAGTTCACCGCCACCGTGCACCGGTCGGGGATCACGTTGCCGGCGATGCCACCGGAGACCCCCACCGCGTTCATGCCCTCGCGATAGACCAGGCCGTCGATCGGCACCTCGCGCGGGGTGTATCCGGCGAGCCTGGCGAGGATCGGCGCGGCCTTGTGGATCGCGTTCTCCCCCATCCAGGCCCGCGCCGAGTGCGACGCCCGCCCGGTGGTGCTGACCTCGACCCGCATCGTGCCCTGGCAGCCACCCTCGACCTGGCCCGCGGTCGGTTCGAGCAGCACCGCGAAGTCCGCCTCGAGCACACCCGGAAGCGTCCGCGCCAACCGGCCGAGACCGTTCAGATCAGCTCCCACCTCCTCGTGGTCGTAGAAGATGTAGGAGACGTCGAAGGTCGGGTCGGGCAGTGCCGCGGCGAGCCGGAGCTGCACTGCCACACCGCCTTTCATGTCCACCGTGCCCCGGCCGTGCAGCACCGCGTCCGAGCCGGTGCCCTCCACCCGCACCGGCAGGTTGGTCACCCGGCCGGCGTCGTCCCGGGTGAGCGGAACGGTGTCCAGGTGACCGGCGAGCACCACCCGCCGGCCGCGCCCCAGCGCCGTCCGGGCGACCACCGCGTCGCCGTCCCGGCTCACCTCCAGATGGCCGAGACCACGCAGCGCCGCCTCCACGGCGTCGGCGAGCGGACCCTCGTCACCGCTGACCGACTCGATGTCGCAGATCGCCCGGGTCAGCGAGACGACGTCCTGGTTCAGGTCCAGAGCCGGTCCGCGCTGTGCTGTGGTCGCCATGCGATCGACCCTAGCCGCGCCGTCGGACAGTTCGTCCCGCGTCCGGCGCAGCGGGCGAGGAGGCCGCGAGCGGGCACAGTCAATAGGCTGGGCACATGACCGCCGCCGCCGCCGCACCATCGACCCAGTCATCGACCGATACATCTGCGCAGACGTCCGCCCCGACGCACGCCTGGGCCGACGGTCTCGCCACCGTCGTCACCGCCGGCACCGGTGCGGGCTCGGTCCTGGACACCTGGTACCCGGCTCCCCAGATCGGTGCGTCGCCCGCGGGCGACGACGACCCGGCCGGCGTCGCGGCGTCCCTGCAGGCACTGGCCGGCGCCGACGAACGCCGGGGTGTGCGGCGCGAGGTGGTCCGCACGGTGATCGACCTGACCGCGGCCCCGGCCGACGTCCCGGACGCCTACCTGCGGCTGCACCTGCTCTCGCACCGGCTGGTCGCACCCCACGGGGTCGACCTGAGCGGCCTGTTCGGCGTGCTCGTCAACGTGGTCTGGACCAACCGCGGGCCCTGCGCCGTCGACGACTTCGAGCGCACCCGGCTGGCGCTGCTGGCCGACGGTCCGGTCGAGGTGTTCGGCGTCGACAAGTTCCCGCGGATGACCGACTACGTGCTGCCCTCGGGGGTCCGCATCGCGAATGCCGACCGGGTACGCCTCGGCGCACACCTGGCCGCGGGCACCACGGTGATGCACGAGGGTTTCGTGAACTTCAACGCGGGCACCCTGGGCACCTCGATGGTCGAGGGACGCATCTCCGCCGGCGTGGTGGTCGGCGACGGCTCCGACATCGGCGGCGGCGCCTCGATCATGGGCACCCTCTCCGGCGGCGGCACCCAGGTGATCTCGATCGGACGGCGCAGCCTGCTCGGCGCCAACGCCGGGGTGGGCATCAGTCTCGGTGACGACTGCGTGGTCGAGGCCGGTCTCTACGTGACCGCCGGCACCAAGGTCACCCTGCTGCCCGAGGGCACACAGGTGAAGGCGCTGGAACTGTCCGGAGCGAGTGGTCTGCTGTTCCGCCGCAACTCGGTCAGCGGCGCGGTGGAGGTCGTCCGCCGCGAGGGCAGGACCGTGGAGCTGAACGCGGCGCTGCACGCCAACGACTGAGGACAGCCGAACCACAGACGGAGAACACAGGCCGAGAACACGAGCTGAGAACACGCCGAGCCGGCCGGTTCCCGGGCCGGGGACAAGCCGGTCGGCTGACACGTTCGGTTGGTGACGCGGCCCGTGACGGGCAGCAACTACTGTCATGGACGACGGTTCCCACCGCCCCACGGATTCAACCGGCCCACGGATACACAGGAGACCTGCACCGCCGATGAGTCAGTCCACCGCCACCCTGCTCACCCTCGGGTCGACCCCGCCGCCGCCGCGCCGGCGCAAGCGGCGGTTCCTGCGTGTGCTCGGGCTGCTCACGGTTCTGGCGCTGCTGCTGGCCGGCGGTCTGGTCTGGCTGAACTCCCGGCTGGGTTCGCTGACCCTGGTGTCCAGCTGCGAGGCCACGGCGTTGGCCAACACCGCACGGCTCGACCCCGAGCAGGCGGGCAACGCGGCGATGATCGCCGCGGTCGCCGTCCGGCGTGGTCTGCCCGCCCGGGCCGCCACGATCGGCATCGCCACCGCCATCCAGGAGTCGAAGCTACGCAACATCGACTACGGCGACCGCGACTCGGTCGGCCTGTTCCAGCAGCGGCCCTCGCAGGGCTGGGGCACCCGGGCGGAGATCCTCGACCCGCTGTACGCGACGAACGCGTTCTTCGACGTCCTGGTCAAGATCGAGGGGTACCAGAGCCTGCCGATCACCGACGCCGCGCAGAAGGTGCAAAGGTCCGCGTTCCCGTCGGCCTACGCCGACCACGAGGAGGAGGCCCGGGTCTTCGCCTCGGCCCTGGCCGGGCACTCGACGGCAGCGCTGACCTGCCGGTTGCGTGCCCCCGAGGTGACCGCCGAGACGGCGGGCAACAACGGGCTGACCCCACGCGCCCAGACCCTCGCCGAGAGCGCCCGGGCCGAGACCGGCCGTTCCGGCAAGGCTGCGACCGGCTCGGCCGCCCCCACGGCGGCGAAGGGCACCGCGGTCTCGTTCGCCCTGTCCGGCAGCGAGTCGGCACGGCTGGGCTGGGCTCTCGCGCAGTGGGCGGTCGCCTCCGCGGACCGGTTCTCGATCACCTCGGTGGCGGTCAACGGTCACCGATGGAGCCGGGACGACGGCACCTGGACGACGTCCGACGCCGCGCCCGGTCCCGGCTCCGTGGTGGTGACGGTCGCCTGACCCGTACTGGGTCAGCGGCTCTCGATCGGCTGGTAGTCGCGGGTGTCGGGCCCGATGTAGACCTGACGCGGGCGGCCGATCTTCGTCTGCGGGTCATTGATCATCTCGTGCCACTGGGCGATCCAGCCGGGCAGCCGGCCGAGCGCGAACAGCACGGTGAACAT
>DAIOVT010000390.1:0-4164 GCA_036758885.1 Kineosporiaceae bacterium | reverse complement strand
GCCGTCGACCACCGTCGTCTCCGGTGCCCCGCTGCCGCTCATGCTGATTCTCCGATCTGCTCGAACACGTGGGTTGCCGGTTCTTGGTCGGCTGCTTCTTGGTCGGCTGGTTCTTGGTCGGCTGGTTCTTGGTCGGCTGGTTCTTGGTCGGCTGGTTCTTCGTCGGCTGGTTCTTCGTCGGCTGGTTCTTCGTCGGCACGATCACCGACCTCGGTGAGCTGATGGCCGAGCAGGTCACGTTTGGTGCGCAGGTAGGCCGCGTTGTGATCGGTGGCCGGGAACTCCAGCGGGACCCGCTCATCGACCTGGACGCCGAACCCGGTCAGGGCCGCGATCTTGGCCGGGTTGTTGGTCAGCAACCGCACCGCACCGATGCCCAGGTCGGTGAGGATCGCGGCCGCGGCACCGTACTCGCGGGCGTCGACCGGCAGCCCCTGCTCGGTGTTCGCGGCGACCGTGTCCAGACCGCGGTCCTGCAACCGGTAGGCGGTCAGTTTGGCGAGCAGCCCGATCCCCCGGCCCTCGTGACCGCCGAGGTAGATCACCGCCCCGCCGTGTTCACCGACCCGTTGCAGCGCGGCGTGCAGCTGCGGTCCGCAGTCGCAGCGCAGCGACCCGAGGGCGTCGCCGGTCAGGCATTCCGAGTGCACCCTGACCAGCGGCGCCCGGCCCGGCCGGGCACCGGGTTCGCGGTCCGGGCCGGCCTCGGCGACCAGAGCCAGGTGTTCCGCGCCGGTGAGCAGGTCGCGGTAGCCGTAGGCGGCGAAGGTGCCGTACCGGGTGGGCAACTCGGACGCCGCCACCCGCTCGATCCGTGCCCCGGCCGGGCCGGGGTCGTGGAGCTGCCGATAGGCGATCAGGTCGGCGATGCTGATCAGTGCCAGCTGCCGGCTGTCGGCGAGTTCGCGCAGGGCGGGCAGCCGCATCAGGGTGCCGTCGTCCTCGACCACCTCGGTGATCAGCCCGACCGGCGGCAGCCCGGCGAGACGGCACAGGTCGACCGCGGCCTCGGTGTGCCCGGGACGCTCGAGCACTCCGGCCGGCCGGGCCCGCAGAGGAAGCACGTGCCCCGGGCGGATCAGGTCGTGCGGGCCGGAGGCCGGATCGGCGAGCACCCGGACGGTGCGGCTGCGGTCGGCCGCACTGATGCCGGTGCCGACCCCGGTCGCGGCGTCGACCGTGACGGTGTAGTCGGTGCGCCGCGGATCCTGGTTGTCGCTGACCATCGGTGGCAGCTGCAGCCGCTCGGCCCATTCCCGGGGCATCGGCGCACAGAGCAGTCCGGAACCGTGCCGCACCGCCCAGGCCACCCATTCCGGGCTCGCCCGGGCCGCCGACATGATGACGTCGCCCTCGTTCTCCCGGTCCTCGTCATCGACCACCAGCACCGGCCGGCCCGCCCGCAGCTCCTCGAGCGCGGTCTCGATCGCGTCCAGGCCGACGAGCGCGGTCCGCGACCCTGCGGCGCTCATACCCGCACCCGGTTCGGCTGCGGCAGCGTCACGGTACGGCTCGCCGCCCGCCACCAGGAGACCAGGCCCCAGATCACGAACAGCACATGGACCAGGAAGAGGATCGCCGACGGGTACAGGTGGGCCCGCAGCAGCAGCGGCACCCCGACGATGTCGACCAGGAGCCAGATCAGCCAGAAGTCCACCCAGCCCCGGGCCATCGCATAGATGGCCAGCATCGATCCGGTGAAGATCCAGGCGTCGGCCCAGACCGGCTCGAAGGAACCGAGGGCCCGGAAGAGCGGGCTGAGCACGGCCACCCCGATCAGGCCGACGACCACCAGCGCCACCCGTTCCCGGTTCGTCGCCCATCGGGGGTCGCCCGCCGGGCCGTCGGCGCTGCGCCGGCTCACGTTCCACCGCCACCAGCCGTAGGCCGAGACGATCAGGAACATCATCTGGCGGCCGGCCTGGCCGAGCAGATCGTGCCCCTGCGGCGCGGCGAAGAAGGCCCCGAGGAAGACCGTGACGAGCAGGACGTTGCCGACGATGCCGACCGGCCATGCCCAGATCCGCCGGCGCATCCCGCCGACCGCACTGGCCAGAGCGAAGGCGTTGCCGACGATCTCGCGCCACAGCACGTGCTGGCCGCCGATGCCGACCTGGGCGTCGAGCAGCCCCACGAAGAGGCTCTGGTCCGAGGCGACCGCGGCCACTCCGGCGCTCATGGGCGGGGCGGTAGCAACCGCTCGACATACTTCGCGAGCACGTCGACCTCCAGGTTCAGACGGGCACCCACCGGCCGATCGCCGAGGGTGGTGTCGGAAAGGGTCTGTGGGATCAGCGAGACGGTGAAAGCGCCTGTGTCCGTGGTGGTCTCGGCTTCGTCGACATCGACGACGGTGAGCGAGACGCCGTCCAGGGCGATCGAACCCTGTGGAACCACGTAGCACAGCAGATGGGCCGGGCAGCTCACCCGGACCACCTCCCAGTCCGGGCCGGGACGGCGTTCGAGCACCGTGCCGACACCGTCGACATGGCCCTGCACGATGTGCCCGCCGAACCGTCCGGCGGCCGGCATCGAACGCTCCAGGTTGACCGGGGCGCCGGCGGCCAGGCCGCCGAGCGAGGTCAGGTTCAGGGTCTGCGCCATCACGTCGGCGTGGAAGATGCCCTCCTGCCGCACGTCGTCGCCGGCATCGGTGACGGTCAGACAGACGCCGTTCACCGCGATCGACGCACCGCGCCCCGCATCGGCGGTGACCAGCGGGCCGTGCACGGCGATCCGCGCCGAACCGGCAGCCGGCGTCAGCGCGACCACCTCGCCGAGTTCTTCGATGATGCCGGTGAACATTCAGCTCACATCCTCACGGGGACAACGGGTCTCGGCGATCCACAACAGATCCTCGGCCAGCGGCACCAGCTCGATCGGCTGCAACCGGACGGCGCCGGCGATGGTGTCGATACCCAGGTCGGACAGTGCCGTGGCGCCCGAGCCGAGCAGCGCCGGGGCCAGGTAGCCGAGCACCTCGTCTACCAGCCCGGCCCGCCAGAAGGCGGCCGCCAGCCGCGGTCCGCCCTCCAGCCAGAGCGTGCGGATCTCCCTGGCGTGCAGCGTGCTCAGCGCCGCGTCCAGGTCATGGGTACGCAGCAGCAGCGTCTCCTGGGGGTCGGTGACCCCGGACGGCGCCCGCCGCACCCGTGCCGTCGGCGGGATCTCGCGCCGTCCTATCACCACCCGAAGCGGTTGCCGGGCAAGGGGTTCGGCGTCCGGGTCGGGGCCGCGCCGAACCGTCAGTGCGGGATCGTCGGCAAGCGCGGTGCCGGTGCCGACGCAGATCGCGTCCACGGCGGCGCGCCGGGCGTGCACGTCGGCCCGGGCGACCGGGCCGGTGATCCACTTGCTGCTGCCGTCGGCCGCGGCACTGCGTCCGTCGAGGGTGGCCGCGAACTTCCAGATCACGTGCGGCCGCCCCCGGCGCACCGCGTTCAGCCAGCGCCGGTTCAGCCGGTCGCAGCGATCCGCGAGCACCCCGGAGCGGACCTGCACACCGTGCCGGGCGAGCTCCGCCGCACCACCGGCGGCGGCGGGGTTGGGGTCGGCCGAGCCGATCACCACCCGGGCGATCCCGGCGGCCAGCAGCGCATCGGTGCACGGCGGGGTGCGTCCGGTATGGGTACAGGGTTCGAGGGTGACCAGCGCGGCGCCGCCGCGGACGTCGTGGCCGCGTCGTGCGGCCGAGGCCAGGGCGTCCGCCTCGGCATGCGCGGTGCCCGCACCGAGATGCCTGCCCTCGCCGGCGAAGCGTCCGGCGGCGTCCAGCAGCACACATCCCACCCGGGGATTGGGACCGTGCTCGGGTCCCTGCCCGGCCAGGTCGAGGGCACGCAGCAGCCAGTGCTCGTCCGTCTGCGCATGCTGCGGCTGTGGCCGATCGGCACCGTCGGGCAGAACGCCCGAATCGTTGCGGCTCAACTGTTCTCGACCCTCGCTTCCCGATCCGCTCACCAGTGGCGGGCTACGGGAGCGCGGGGAGGGGTCGAGCACGGACCGGTCAACGCCGGCGATGCCCTGAACGGGTCAACGCCGGATCGTGCGCAGCGGTACCGGCCGAAGCCGGAGACCGCGGCCGACGAGCCGCGCCTCGCGTACGCCTCCCATCCGGACTTTCACCGTCGGTCCTGGAGTTCCACCAGGTCAACCGGCCGCTGG
>DAIOVT010000389.1:0-4182 GCA_036758885.1 Kineosporiaceae bacterium | reverse complement strand
CGGGCTCACCCGAGTCTCCGGCCGGCCATGTCCTCGAGGCGGGCGATCCGTTGCCCCATCGGCGGGTGGGTGCTGAACATCTTGCTGACGCTACCGGGCCGGAACGGATTGGCGATCATCATCGCGCTGGCGTTCACCAGCTTGGGCTCCGGCGGCAGCGGCGCGGCCTGGGTACCCATCTCGAGCTTGCGCAGCGCCGAGGCGAGGGCCAGCGGATCGCCGGTGAGCCGGGCGCCGTCCTCGTCGGCGTCGTACTCGCGGGTGCGGCTGATCGCCATCTGGATCACCCCGGCGGCCAGCGGGCCGAGGAAGCTGAACGCGATCAGCGCGATCGGGTTCGGCCGCTCCCGGTCGTTGCCGCCGAAGAAGAAGGCGAACTGGGCCAGGAAGGTGATCATGCTGGCCATCGCGCCGGCGACACAGCTGGTCAGGATGTCGCGGTTGTAGACGTGCATCAGCTCGTGACCGAGGACGCCGCGCAACTCGCGCTCGTCGAGGATCTGCAGGATCCCCTGAGTGCAACAGACCGCGGCGTTCTCGGGGTTGCGGCCGGTGGCGAAGGCGTTCGGGGCCTGGGTCGGCGAGATGTACAGCCGCGGCATCGGCTTGCCGGCCTTGGTGGACAGCTCGCGGACGATCGCGTAGAGCTCCGGCGCCTGTTGCTCGTTGACCGGCTGCGCCCGCATCGAGCGCAGCGCCAGCTTGTCGGAGTTCCAGTAGGTGTAGGCGTTCATGCCCATCGCGATGAGGAAGGCGATGACCAGACCGGTGCGGCCGCCCAGCCAGGCACCGATCAGCATGACCAGCGCTGACATACCGCCGAGCAGCAGCGCCGTCTTCAGCCCGTTGAAGTGTCGATGTCCCATCGCTTCAGTTCCAGAGCTCCGCTTCGTGTTCCGATCAGCCGGCCCGTGCGGGGCCGTTCTGTCAAGACAACACCGCAAGCGCTTGCCGCGTTCCCCGATTCAGCGTCTGTACAGCAAGCACACAGGTTCGACCACCTGTTCCGGAGCACCCTACTGGAGCAGGTCAGGCCGCCCCGGCCGATTCCCGGGCCTCCCGCTCCTTCGCCCGGGCCAGCGCGGCCTTACGCTGCGCCTCGCTGTCCTTGGCGATCTGGGCGGCCTTCTCCTCGTCGCGGGTGAGGTTCTCACCGGTGTTCGGGTTGAACACGTGCATCAGATCCGGGTCGAAGGCGAGATCGGCGTGATCGCCCTCGAGCACCCGCGAACGCGAGTCGAGGTTGACCACCAGCTGCGGGTGGGTGCCCTCGCCGTCCAGGTCCCGATCGAGTTCCTCGAGCTTGGCCCGTACCGACGGGTCGGCGTCGAAGGGGATGTAGGCGTACTGCTCGTTGCCCAGCCACTCGGTCTGGTCGACCATCGCGTTGAAATGGACGGCGTGCGCCGGCGGCGTCTCGACGGTGGCGTCCTTGATGTGCTCGGGGCGCAAGCCGACGATCACCACCTCGAGACCCTTCACCTTGGCGGCCAGCTCGGCCCCCAGCGGCACGTCGGCGTGCGGCAGCTTGAGTGTGGCGCCGTCCACCCGGGCGGGCAGGAAGTTCATCGGCGGGGAACCGATGAACCCGGCAACGAACAGGTTGATCGGCTGCTCGTACAGCTCACGCGGTGAGGCGACCTGTTGCAGCACACCACGTTTGAGCACCGCCACCCGGTCGCCGAGCGTCATCGCCTCGGTCTGGTCGTGGGTGACGTAGATGGTGGTGATGCCGAGCCGGCGCTGCATGCGGGAGATCTCGGTGCGCATCTGGCCGCGCAGCTTGGCGTCCAGGTTGGACAGCGGCTCGTCGAACAGGAACGCGTCGGCCTCGCGGACGATCGCCCGGCCCATCGCCACCCGCTGCCGCTGACCGCCGGAGAGGTTGCCGGGCTTGCGCTCGAGATGCTCGTCGAGCTCGAGCATGTCCGAGGCCTGCCGCACCCGGGCCTGGATCTCGGCCTCGGTGTGCTTGCCCTTGCTCAGCCGCAACGGGAAGGCGATGTTCTCGAACACGGTCAGGTGCGGGTAGAGCGCGTAGTTCTGGAACACCATGGCCAGGTTGCGGTCCCGTGGCGCCAGGTCGTTGACCCGCTTGCCGTCGATCAGCAGGTCCCCGGAGGTGATGTCCTCCAGACCGACGACCATGCGGAGCAACGTCGACTTCCCGCAACCGGAGGGCCCGACCAGGATCATGAACTCGCCGTCGGCGATGTCCAGACTGACGTCGTTCACGGCCGGGAACCCGTCCCCGTACTTCTTCACGAGGTGGTTGATCTCGATTCGCGACACTGCGGTCTCCTGTCAGATGTTCGCTTCAGATGCTCGCTGCGATGAGGCCTTGCCGGTCAGCCCTTGACCGCACCGGAGGTCAGCCCGGAGACGATCCGGCGCTGGAACAGCAGCACCAGGATCACGACCGGGATGGTGACGATGACCGCCGCGGCGCTGATCGCCCCGGTCGGCTGCTCGAACTGGCTGGCACCGGTGAAGTAGGCCAGCGCCGCCGGAACCGTCCGGGCGTTCGACGAGGTGAGGTTGGCCGAGAAGACGAAGTCGTTCCACGCGGTGAAGAACGCGATGATCGCGGTGGTGAACACGCCGGGCGCGGCCAGGGGCGCGATCACCTTGCGGAACGCCTGCCAGCTGGTGGCGCCGTCCACCTGGGCGGCCTGTTCCATCTCCCACGGGATCTGCTGGAAGAAGGCCGACAGGGTCCAGATCGACAGCGGCAGGGTCAGCGCCAGATAAGGGATGATCAGGCCCGGCAGGGTGTCGAACAGCCCGATCTGCCGCCACAGGTTGAACAGCGGCGTCACCATCGCGATGACCGGGAAGAACGAGACCGCCAGCGCCGTGGTCAGGATCACGCCCTTGCCCGGAAAGTCCAGTCGCGCAATGGCATAGGCGCAGAACGTGGCCAGGATGACGGAGATCAGCGTCGACACCAGACACACCACGATGCTGTGCCACAGGGCCGGCAGGAAGAGGTCGCTGGCACCTCCGGTGAAGATCAACCGGTAGTTGTCCAACGTGCCGTCCTTGGGCCAGAAGTTGCCCAGCAGGTTCTTCGTCGGGTCGGCCAGGGCATCGGCCGACTTGAATGACGTGGCCAGGATCCACAGCAGCGGAATGACCGTCCAGATCATGATCAGGACCGCTGCGACACCCATCCACACCTTGGTCCTGGTGGAAACGTTCTGGTCCATCTAGCCCCTCCCTCCGCCGGTGAGATCGACCTTGAAACCGCGCACGAACACCATCGCGACGATCAGCACGATGACGAACAGGATCACCGCCAGCGCCGAGCCCATGCCGATCTCGACCCGGTTGATGGTCTCGTTGGAGACCAGCATCGACAGCGTCGTGGTCTTGTTCGCGCCCCCGGTCATGATCACCGGGTTGTCGTAGATCCGGATCGCATCGAGGGTGCGGAACAGGATCGCGACCATCAGGGCCGCCTTCATGTTCGGCAGGATCACCTTGGTGAACCGTTGCCACCAGGTGGCGCCGTCCACCTTCGCCGCCTCTTCCTGCGCCGAGTCGATCTGGGCCAGACCGGCGAGCAGCAGCAGCGACATGAACGGCGTGGTCTTCCAGATCTCCGAGATGCAGATGATCGCCAGCGCCGACCAGCGGCCGCCGAACCAGTCGTACTCGAGGTCGAAGAGACCGAAGGTGAAGAAGTGCAGCCAGTGGTTGATGAAACCGGTGCTCACCTGGGCCGCGAACAACCAGGAGAACGCCGAGACCACGGTGATGATCGAGTACGGGATCAGCACGATGGTGCGCAGCGTCCGGCGGGGCCAGATCACCTTGTTCATCACCATCGCGATCGCCATGCCGAGCACCAGCTCGACGATCACGGTGACCACAACGATCACGAAGGTGGTGGTGAACGACTCCCAGAAGAGCGGGTCGGTCAGCGCCGTCACGTAGTTCTGCAGGAAGACGAACCTGCGCCCGGCCGGGTCGGTCAGCCGATAGTGGAACATCGACAGATAGACGGCGTAGACGATCGGGTACAGGGTCACGAAGAGCATCACCCCGAAGGCCGGACCGGCCAGCCGCCAGCCCAGGACCCGTTCACCGCGGGCCCGGTCGGAGATCTGCTGCTTGCGCGCCGGCGCGGGTGTCGAGGCCTGATCGGTCTGCACGCTCACAGCAGCCTCTTTCCCTTGA
>DAIOVT010000388.1:0-4210 GCA_036758885.1 Kineosporiaceae bacterium | reverse complement strand
GTGTTCCGCCGGTCGCCGGCGTGGGTGCCGGAAGGGTGATGGGTGCCGCGGTCATCTCTTGACAGTATCGAACTGATATTCGAAACGCAACATCGGATGCTTCGGAACGTGTTGCGGTGCAACGGGTTTGGTGTGTTCAGGTGACTACTCCACGGTGACGTGAGGGCTCGTCACGAGCGCCTCGTCACGACCCGCTCGTCACGAGCTCACGGCCCGCGCGTCACGAGCTCAGATCGGCACTGATGCCGCGTGTTTCGAGTCCTACAGAGTAAGACCCCTTCTGGGTCAACGGGTTTCGGGCAGCGTGACGATGAACCTGGACCCGACGCCGGGCGCCGAGGAGACCGAGACCGAACCGCTGTGCCCCTCGGCGACCGCCTTCACGATGGCCAGACCGAGCCCGGTGCCCTCGCCGCGCGCCTGGTCGGTACGGACGAACCGCTCGAAGATCTTGGCCTGGTCCTCGAGGTCGATGCCCTCGCCGGTGTCCCGGACCCAGAGCGTGATCGCGCCGGACTCGCGGCCGGCCCCGATCTCCACGGTGTCCTGCGGCGTGGTGTGCCGAACCGCGTTGGAGGCCAGCTGCAACAGCAGCTGGAGCAACCGTTGCCGGTCACCCTGAACGGTGGCCGCGGTGTGTGCGTCCAGCGTCCAGTGCCGTTCACCCAGATGCTGGGCCCGGGCGAACGCCTCACCGAGCAGGTCGTCGACCTGAACCGCCTCGGCGTGAATGAAGTCGGGTCGCTGCGACCTGGCCAGCAGCAGCAGGTCGTCGACCAGCCGCTGCATGCGGTCGAGTTCGTCCAGCACCAGTTCGGAGGTCTGCCGCACGTCGTCCGGGTCCTGCGGGTCGACCAGTTCGACGTTGCCGCGAATGATCGTCAGTGGGGTGCGCAGTTCGTGCGCCGCGTCGTCCAGGAACTGCCGCTGGTCGGCGAAGGAACGCTCCAGCCGGTCGAGCATCTGGTTCACGCCGAGCGCCAGGTCGGTGACGTCGGTGGTGTCCTTGCCGACGTCGACTCGCCGTCCCAGGTCCTCGGCGCTGACCAGTGCCGAGGTGGCGCGCAGCCGGGCCAGCGGCCTCAGCAGCCGGCCGGTGAGCAGCCACGCCGCCACCCCCGAGGCGAGCAGCACCCCGGTCGAGATCAGCAGGTAGGTGCGCAGCTGGTCGAAGAGGTCGGAGCGCCAGGCCTGCAGGTCGATCGCCACCACCGCCTGCCCGTGCCGGGCATCGATCGGCAGATGGACGTCGGCCACCGCCAGCCGCAGCGTGCGTCCGCCGCTGGTGAAGTCGCTCTGCACGGTGCGTCCGCGTTGGCCGACGCTGCGGGCGTGCGCGATCACCTCGGCGGTGATGTCGACGTCGCTCTCGGCGGCGGGCTGGTAGAGCAGTTGGCCGTCCGCAAGGGTGATCATGTTCTCGTCGCGGCCCGGAACGTAGGTCTGCAGGAAACGCTCGTAGAGCTCGTTCAGCGAGGGCCACTCCTGGTCGGGGGTGGGGCCCTTGTCGGCGACCATCTGCAGCTCGGCCACCTGGTGCAGCAGTTCGTCGTTGAGCTGGTCGTGCATGCGGTCGAACTGGATCGCGAACGTCAGCATGCCGGTGCCGAACAGGCTGAGGGCCGTGAACGCCAGCAGACTGACCAGCATGCGGGACCGCACCGACCGGAATCGCTGACTCATCACATCAGGGTAGGCGGGAGGCTCCGGGTGCCGGCGTTGACCACCTGCTGATCCCCACCGGTGACGTCGAGGGCGTCCAGGTCAGGCAGGCCCAGATGCCGTCTGCGGAGTGCATCCATGGGCCGGGCACGGGGGTCAGGGTCGACGGCGTGCTGGGAGGTACCGGGTCGGCACCGGACCTGAGCAAGATCCGTACCGGAAGATCCGTTCTATTGGTCGCGATCCCTCCAGAAATCGGCGGGATCGTGTCCACCAGAACGGATCAGGTCTCGCTCTCGGATCCGGTCCCGTCCTCGGTCTCGGGTGCGGTCTCGTCCTCGGGCAGCCCGCGCTTGACCGCCGAGAGCAGCAGTTGGGCGACGTCCACGACCTCGATGTCGTCGGCGGCCTTGTTCTCACCGGCCTGGGCGGCGGTGAGTCCGTCGGAGAGCATCACCCGGCAGAATGGGCAGCCGACAGCGATCTTGTCGGCGCCGGTCTCGATGGCCTCGGCGGTGCGGTTGGAGTTGATCCGGGAGCCGAGCTTCTCCTCCATCCACATCCGGGCGCCGCCGGCGCCGCAGCAGAAGGAGCGTTCCGAATTGCGTGGCATCTCAGCGAGTTTCACCCCGGGTAGGGCGCCGATCAGCTCGCGCGGCGGGGTGTAGACGCCGTTGTGCCGGCCGATGTAGCAGGGGTCGTGATAGGTCACGGTCGATCCCGAGTCGGGCCCGTAGATGGTCTCGCCGCCGTCGCCCAGCTTCAGCGGTTCGGCGGCCGGGTCGTTCGGCGGGACGGCGCTGATCCCCCGCGAGAGCGGGGCGACCGGGGCGAGCTTCCCGTTGCGTACCAACCGGTTCAGCAACTGCGTGTGGTGCACCACCTCGTAGGTGCCGCCGAGTTGCGGGTACTCGTTCTTCAGGGTGTTGAAGCAGTGCGCGCAGGTGACCACGATCTTGGTCGCCTTGGCCTCGTTGAGCACCTCGATGTTGGTCATCGCCAAGGTGGTGAACAGGAACTCGTTGCCCGAGCGCCGCGCCGAGTCGCCGGTGCAGCTCTCACCGTCACCGAGGACGGCGAAACTCACCCCGGCCAGGTCGAGCAGCTCGGCGACGGCCCGGGTGGTGCGCTTGGCCCGGTCCTCGTAGGCGCCGGCGCAGCCGACCCAGAACAGGTACTCGACCTCGGAGAGGTCCTCGACGTCCACACCGAACTGCTTGACCTCGAAGGGAAGTCCCTTCGCCCAGTCCATGCGCAGCCGCGGGCTCATGCCCCACGGGTTGGCGTTCTTCTCCAGGTTCTTGAACAGGCCGTTGAGCTCGCTCGGGAACGCCGACTCGATCAGCACCTGGTAGCGGCGCATGTCGACGATGTGGTCGACGTGCTCGATGTCGACCGGGCACTGCTCGACGCAGGCGCCGCAGGTGGTGCACGACCAGAGGATGTCGGGGTCGATCACGCCGCCGGCCAGCGGGTCGTCCTCGTCGGCGACACCGATCAGGGGACGTTCGGCGAGCGCCAGCACGTCCTGCGGCAGGTTCTTGCGCTCCTCCTCGGTGGCCAGCAGCAGCGGTGCCTTGGCGTGCGCGTGGTCGCGCAGCGACATCATCAACAGCTTGGGGGAGAGCGGCTTCTCGGTGTTCCAGGCCGGGCACTGCGACTGGCAACGGCCGCACTCGGTGCAGGTGGTGAAGTCGAGCAGGCCCTTCCAGCTGAAGTTCTCGACCTTGCCGACGCCGAGCGCGGGCTCCTCGTCGTCCAGCTCGTCGATCTTCTCGAAGTCGAGCACCTCGCCCTTGATCCGGATCGGCTGCAACGCCCCCAGGGACGGCGCCAGCGCCGAGGTGTCGCGGCCGGCGGTCCGGCCCGGGTAGCGCTTGAACCAGATGGTGAAGAAGGCCAGGAACCGGTGCCAGGCCACGCCCATGGTCGGTTGCACACCGATGGTGATCGCCCAGGCCATCGAGACGATGATCTTCAGCGCCGCGATCAGCGCGATCAGGGTCTCCAGGGTGTGTGCGGAGGCGCCGGAGAACAGATCGCCGAGCCACCCGGTCAGCGGGAAGTGCGCGATGCCGGTCTGGTCGGCGTGACCGGTCGCCTTGAACAGCGCCGACTCCAGGCCGCGCAGGGTGAGGATGCACAGCCCGACCACGAGGATCGTGAACTCGACGTAGTAGGCCTGCCAGAAGGTGGAACCGAAGAACCGTGACTTGCGGCCCTCCTCGGCGGCGGAGCGCGGGTGGTTCTTCTGCCGGATGCCGATCAGGGTGAGGATGCCGACCAGGGTCAGCCAGCCCAGGATCTCGGTGAACCATTCGTAGGGTGGCCAGTGCCCGATCAGCGGCAGCGCGAAGTGCGCGTCGAACAGCTGCCCGTAGGCGTTGAGCAGGGTCAGCACCAGCCCGATGAAGCCGGTGAAGACGAACCAGTGCATGATGCCGACGAGCGGCCAGCGGCCCAGCCGGGCGTGCCCGAGCGACTCGGCGACCAGCGAGTAGATGCGGTCGCCGGTGCGGCCGAAGCGGGTGGGGTCGGGCTGACCGAT
>DAIOVT010000387.1:0-4227 GCA_036758885.1 Kineosporiaceae bacterium | reverse complement strand
AGATGTAGGTGTTGCGGACCATGAACTCCTTGAGGATGTCGTTCTGAATGGTCCCGGAGAGCTGGTTCTGGGCGACGCCCTGTTCCTCGGCGGCGACCACGTAGAGCGCCAGGATCGGCAGCACCGCGCCGTTCATCGTCATCGACACGCTCATCGCCTCGAGCGGGATGCCCGAGAACAGGGTGCGCATGTCGTAGATCGAGTCGATCGCCACCCCGGCCATGCCGACGTCACCGGAGACCCGGGGGTGGTCGGAGTCGTAGCCACGGTGGGTGGCCAGGTCGAAGGCCACCGACAGACCCTTCTGACCGGCGGCCAGGTTGCGCCGGTAGAAGGCGTTGGACGCCTCGGCGGTGGAGAACCCGGCGTACTGCCGGATCGTCCAGGGCTGGTTGACGTACATGGTCGCGTAGGGCCCGCGCAGGAACGGTGGGGCACCGGGCACCGTGTGCAGGAAGTCGAGATCCGCCAGCGCCTGCTCGGTGTACAGCGGCGCCACCGGGATCTGCTCCGGGGTCAGCCAGGGCTGCGCCATGCCGGGCTCGGTGGTCAGCAGCTCCTGCCAGCGCGCGGCGCCGTCCGGGGTGCCGTCCGAGGGAGTGGTCAGCGGGATGTCGGCGAACGAGGGGATGCTCATCGCGCGTCCTCCTTGGTGGTCCCGACGGTGCCGGTCAGGGTGTCCAGCAGCTCAGTCAGCCGGGCGACGACGTCGATGCCGTCGTAGAGCTCGCCGTCTGCCGGTGTCTCGCCGAGTTCCTTGGCTCGTCCGGCGACCAGTACCTGGGCGGCGCCCGCCGCGCGCAGCGCCTCGACCGCGGCCGCGGCGTGCTCGGCGTAACCCCGTGGTGAGGAGCAGAGCACGGTGATCGGGGACGTCGCGACCGCCTCGGCGGCGATCGCCTGCGCGCCACCGGCGTGCGCCTGCTCGGAGGTGGCCACCGCGGTGATGCCGGCGACGCCGAGCAGGTTCGCCACGAAGGTCTGCCGGGCGCCGAAGTCACGCTGCTCGCCGAGCGTGGCCAGGTAGACCGTCGGCGGCTTTCCGGAGGCCGCCGCGGCCGTGCTGCGATCGCGCAGCGCCTCGAAGATCTCGGAGTCCCGGCGTCGTGGAAGCCCTTGTCCGGCAACCGTTTCGAGCGAAGCCCGAGGACGGCGCGACAACGCCTCCTCGGTCGGCTGCGGGAAGGCGCTGACCCCGGTGAGCGACTGGGCGCGGGTGCTCAGCGCGGCGTCCAGTTCGGCCCGGGAGGCGGCGAGCCGGTCGGCGACCAGGTCACTCGCGAGCGCCGTGGGCATACCGCCGGCCGTCTCGATCTGCTGAAGCCACGCCCAGGCGGCGGTGGCGAGCTGCTCGGTGAGGTTCTCGACGTACCAGGAACCACCGGCCGGGTCGGCGACCGCGGCCACGTGCGACTCCTCGGCCAGCACGATCTGGGTGTTGCGGGCGATGCGCCGGGAGACCGTGTCCGGCAGGCCCCACGCGGTGTCGTGGGGGAGCGTGGTGATCGCCTGGGCGCCACCGGCCGCGGCGCCGAAGCAGGCCAGCGTGGTGCGCAGGATGTTCACCCACGGGTCGTCCCGGCTGATCATGCGCCAGGAGCTGACCGCGTGCTGGTGGGCGCCGCGGTCGTTCTCGGGCACCCCGCTGACCTCGCCGACCCGGGCCCAGAGCCAGCGCAGCGCGCGCAGCGCGGCGATGGTGAGGAACTGGTCGGCGCTCGCGCTGACCCGGAACTCGATGAGTCCGAACGCATCCGAGGCCCGGACGCCGCCCTCCTCGAGGGCGCGCAGGTAGGCGATGCCGGTGGCGATCGCGCAGCCGACCTGGTCGACCTCGCTGCCGCCGGCGTCGGAGTAGACCCGGGCGTCGACCACGATCGGCCGGATCCCGGTGAACTCGCGCACCGCCGAGCGGGCCGCGCCGGCCAGACCGGGCAGTTCCACGGTGCCGGGGCCGCCGTGCACGGCGAGGTGACCGAGCGGGTCGAGACCGAGGTTGCCGCGGATCGCGGCCGCCTCGACAGGGGCTGCCTGCCACTGCTTCAGCAACGCGGTGGCGGCGGCCTGCTGGTCGGTGCCGCTGACCGAGATCGGCGCCAGGTCGAACATCACCTTCTCGAGCACGGCCGGAAGATCGGCAGCCTTGATCGCGTCGTCCCCGACCTGCAGCCACAGCGCGGTGACGCCGTGCTCGAGATCGTCCAGGACCGCCTTGTGCGTGATCAGCGGGTCCGGGTCCTCGTGATACTGGGTGACCTGCCAGGGGACGTCGCGCGAGACCGGTCCCAGGCCGCGGGTGAACGGCATCGAACCGGGGTAGCCCAGGGGCGCCGGCGTTGCGTCCGGAAGGTAGAGCGCCTCGGCGACCAGGCCGCCCCGCAGCGGCGTCCGCAGTCTTTCCTCGACCTGATCGTGGTCGAGCGGGTTGTCGCCGCGCGACTTGTTCAGCACCTTCGCCGCGAGCTCGACCCATTCGTCGTGCCCGGCCTGCGGGAAGTCCGCGGCGAGCGGGAAGTCCTGGTCGGCCAGGATCTCGGACACGATGCCCTCCGTCGGGTTGTCGCGGTGCTCGGTGGTCGTGCGGTGCACGGGTGGTCGCGGGTGCCGGGGTGATCGCTGCATAGCGGTCGCCGGAGCACACCCATGGCCCGACTCACACTAACCGGGGCGCCACGTGCTCCCGGGTGAGGTCCACCACCCTGTTTCACCGCCCTGTTTCGCGACCTGTTCACCGCCCTGCTTGCGCGACGTGTTTCGCCACCCAGTCTTCGCGACCTGTTTCGCCACCCTCGATTGTCACCTCGCCCACGGCCGCGCCCCACCCCGCCGTGATCATGCAGAACTGCACGCCCAGCCGTGCGTAGCAGCATCCCCAACCCCAGCGTGATCATGCAGAAGTGCAAGCGCGCGCAGTTCTGCATGATCACAAGTGCGTGCGACGACCGAATCCGCGACAGAAACGGTCGTCTTCTGCCGACTCGTGGTGGCAGCGACGTCGTTTGGCTAGGGCTGCGAGACTCCCAGCCGGTACGAGCCGGGCATGGCGGTCAGCACGACCCAGCGATAGGTGCCCGGTTGCAGAGTCATGTTGATGTAGGAGAGCGCACCGACCGGGATCTTGGCGTTCTCCTCGGGCAGGTTCACCGCCGGCAGGCCGTAGCTCCAGACGATGTTCGAGCCCTCCAGCCGCTCGAGCCGCAGTCAGGCCGAGTTGTACTGCAGCCCGGAGGCGTTGGCCAAGCAGCCGGTCAGAGTTGTCGGACGGGTCAGCGAGAGCCACGCCGAGGGCGATCGCGGCAGCTGGGGCCGCCGTCCGGTTGATCAATGCTCGTGGGTGGGCTTGCTGAGTTGTCATGGACCTCCTTCCTGGCGACGACGCCAGGCGGGTTCCGCCTGCGTCCCCAGAGGCAGACTCATGCCTTTCGACTGCCGCCTGATGCCCGGTGGGCATCAGCCAAGGTGGGGCAATAGTCCCTGTGGGACAGCGACTTTGGAGGATTCGTAGCAATCTGCACCAGGCCGGTGGGTTGCCGGGGCAGCCGTGCACTTCTGCATGATCACGATGGGGGATGGCGCAAGGCTGCACGTGCAAGCGCGCGCAGTTCTGCATGATCACGGTGGGGTGAGGGACGCTTCCGCGCGGGTGGGCGTGACGATTCTGCATGATCACCGGGTGAGGTGGAGGCGTTCGGCGAGGAAGGTGTAGGCCAGCGCCGACAGGTGGGCCGCCTGCTCGTTGGTCGCGGCGCCGCCGTGACCGCCCTCGATGTTCTCGTAGTAGGTGACGTCGTGACCGGCGGCGAGCATCTTGGCGGCGGCCTTGCGGGCATGCGAGGGATGCACCCGATCGTCCCGGGTGGACGTCGTGAACAGCACCGGCGGCAACGTGCTGCCCGGGCCGAACTCGTCGAGCAGGTGATACGGGGAGAAGGTCTTCAGGAACGCCCAGTCGGAGGGGACGTCGGGGTCGCCGTACTCGGCCACCCAGGACGCACCGGCGAGCAGGTGGCTGTACCGCTGCATGTCCAGCAACGGCACCTCAATCACTACAGCCCCGAACAGTTCGGGGTAACGGACCAGCATGTTGCCGGCCATCAGGCCGCCGTTCGACCCCCCTTGGACGGCGAGCCGGTCGGCCGTGGTGATGCCCCGGTCGATCAGGTCGCGGGCGACCGCGGCCATGTCTTCGTACGCCCTCGGACGCTTCTCGCGCAACGCGGCCTGGTG
>DAIOVT010000386.1:0-4253 GCA_036758885.1 Kineosporiaceae bacterium | reverse complement strand
GAGAGGATGCCGAGCGCGACCTTCTTCTGCGACCGCTTGGCGGTGTGGATCATGGCGAGCGCGGCGCCGGGCAGGCCGAACATCAGGATCGGGTAGAAGCCGGAGGTCAGTCGCCCGGCGCTGGGGTCACCGGCGGCGAACCGGGTCAGTTCCCCGGTCACGGCACCCTCGCTGCCGTTGAAGCTGCCGTAGATGAACCAGATGTAGGTGTTCAGGATGTGGTGCAGGCCGACCGGGATCAGCATCCGGTTGGCGAACCCGTAGAGGAACGCACCGAGCGCGCCGGAGCCGCCGATGATCTCACCGACATGGGTCAGCCCGGAGTTGAAGATCGGGTAGAAGTAGCTGAGCAGGAAGCCCATGAACAGGCTGGCCAGGGAGACCACGATCGGCACGAACCGGCGGCCGCCGAAGAAGCCGAGATAGGTCGGTAGCTGGATGTTGTGATAGCGGTCGAACAGCCACGCGGTGACCAGGCCGACGGCGATGCCGGCGAAGACGCTGTAGTTGATCATCGCCTGGTCCCCGGCGGAGTCGGTGACACCCTCCAGCACGACCGGCGACATGGTCTTGAACACCGCGTCGATGACCAGGTAGCCGGCCACCGCGGAGAGTGCGGTGGCGCCGTCCGCCTTCTTCGCGAAGCCGATCGCCACACCGACCGCGAACAGGATCGGCAGGTTGGCGAAGACCGCGTTGCCGGCGGCGCTCATGGCCTCGAAGAACGGGCCGATGACCGGGGTGTCGATCTTTCCGAGCAGGTCGGGCTGACCGAGCCGGAGCAGGATGCCGGCGGCCGGCAACAGGGCGATGGGCAGCATCAGGCTCTTGCCCAGCCGCTGGAGCTGGGCGAAACCGGGAATGCGCAGGCCTGACCGGCGTGACTCGGACGCCGGCGACGCGGCGGTGGCGTTGCTCATCAGCGCAACCTCTCTGTGCGTGATCGCAGTGATCGATCGGGGTGAGATCGGGGTGGTGACGCGCGTGCTGGGTGCCGGCCGGACGAAACCGCCCGGCAAGAATGGTGTAGACCAATACTGAGATTGGCATAGACCAATACAGGTGTCAATGGGTGCGTCCGGACCCGTACCAGTTGGTCTAGGCCAATATGTGGTTAGCTGCCGAGATCGCGCACGACGCGAGCAACACGTCCAGGCTCCTGCGGAGGACACGTGGTGAAGGTCCCCAAGTACTACCGGGTGAAGAACGAGATCCTCGCGCTCACCGCCGAGCTCACGCCCGGGTCGGCACTGCCCACCGAGCGCGAGCTGGCCGAGCGTTTCGGCACCTCGCGCACCACGGTCCGCCAGGCGATCGCCGAGCTGGTCGTCGACGGCCGGCTGACCCGCACCCAGGGCAGTGGCACCTTCGTCGCGCAGCCGAAACTGATGCAGGTACGACCGCTGACGTCCTTCTCCCAGGACCTGACCTCGGAGGGGCGGCGGCCCGGCAGCGTGCTGCTCGACCTGCGCGAGGAGCCCGCCGACGGCGAGGTCCGGGAGCGGTTGCGGCTGCCACCGGGCGCCCCGGTGGTGCGCCTCGAACGTCTGCGCACGGTGGCCGACGAGCCGATCGCCCACGAGATCGCGCACGTCCCGGGACCGTTACCGGAGTTCGCCGAGCGACTGGCCGAACTCGGCTCGCTCTACCGCACCATGCGCGAGGCCTACGACATGGGCGTGACCAGCGTCGAGGACACCGTCGAGACCGCGCTCGCCGACCCCGTGACCGCCGACATCCTCGGTGTGGCAACGGGTTTGCCGCTGTTGCTGATCCACCGCAGCGGTTGGGACGGCGCCGGCAGGCCGGTCGAGTGGACGACGTCGCGGTTCCGCGGCGACCGGTTCCGGTTCGTCTCCCGGCAGCAGCTGGAGCCCTAGCCCTTCCCGACCCACGACCCCGACCCCGACCCTCCCGACCTTTCCGACCCTCCCGGCCCCGACCGGCCCGCGACCGGCCCGCGACCGGTCGGGCCGGGAAATCGGGTTGCCCGTGTTCCGCCGGCGGGTGGACCTTGATCCATGCGGACTCCCCCGGAGCTACGTCTCGACCGCCCCGACGCCGGCCTGCACGAGGACTGGCTGCGCGCCGCCGCCGAGTTCACCGCGGCGGGTGACTTCCAGCACGGTTCCGGGCTCACCCGGGACGGCGAGGAACCCCGGCCGGGTGGAACCGCTTGGCGGACAGGGGAACTGGCCGACCCCGGGGCCTTCGCCGGGTTCGTTCAGCATCTGCTGTCGCTCGGGCGGCGGGCCGACGCCGAGGCGCTCGGTGCCGTACCCGACGACAAGCTCTGGATCACCACCCGCGCTCCGGGCGCCGTCCGGTACCTGGGCGCCGTCTCGATCCGCCACGAACTGAACGCCTACCTGCTCGAGCTCGGCGGACACATCGGCTACTCGGTCCGGCCGTCGTGGCGACGCCGCGGTGTCGCCACGGAGGCCTTGCGGCTGGCGTTGCTGCGCACCGACGAACTGGGCATCGATCGGGTGCTGGTGACCTGCGCCGAGGACAATCCCGGCTCGCGAGTGGTCATCGAACGGTGCGGCGGGGTGCTCGAGGACGTCCGGGCCGGTACCCGTCGCTACTGGATCACCCGCGACCTGGCCCACCGGGACCGCGGCGAGCGCCGCTCCGCCGCGAGTGTCGCTCAGGGCAGACGCTGCATGCGGGCAGTCACGTAGAGGCAGACGGTCGCCGCCATCGCCAGGTTCAGGCTCTCGGCGCGGCCGTGCAACGGGATGCGGACCAGCGCATCGGTCAGACCCGCATCGGCCTCGGGCAGCCCCCAGGCCTCGTTGCCGAACACCCAGGCGACCGGCCCGGTGAGCATCCCGTCGCCCTGTTGCTGCAACGCGTCGAGGTCGAGCGATCCGGCCCCGTCGGCGCCCAGCACGCTGAGCCCGGCACCGCGCAGGGCCGAGACCGCTTCGGCCAGAGGCACTCCGGTGACCACGGGCAGGTGGAACAGGCTGCCGGCGGTGGAGCGCACCGTCTTCGGGTTGTGCACGTCGACGCTGGCGTCGGTGAGGATCACGGCGTCGGCACCGGCGGCGTCCGCGGCACGCAGCACGGTGCCGGCATTGCCGGGGTCACGTACCTGATTCAGGACGGCGACCAGCGCCGGCCGGTGCCGGGGCAGCGCGCCGAGAACCTCGGACAACGATCGATCGACGAGGCGGCAGACCGCGATCATGCCCTGCGGCGTGACCGTGTCGCTCATCGCGGCGAGCACCTCGTCGCTGACCAGATGAAGCGCGGGTGCCGGCGTGGCCGCGGCGATGCCCTCGCCGATCTCGGGGTGGCGGGCCAGCGCCGCCGCCGTGGCGTAGACCGACTCGACCTCCGGGCTGGTCAACGCCTCGCGCACCGCCTGTGGCCCCTCGGCCACGAATCGGCCGGCCCGCAAACGCGCCGAGCGCCCGGACAATCGCCGAACCGCCTTGACCCGGTCGGACCGGGGGCTGGTCGGTGCCTCGGGATGAGTCTGATCGTCCGGGCGCTCGCGCTGCGGTCGGGAACGGCTCAGGCCGCGCTCGCCTCAGCAGCCGGCTTGGCCGGCAGCGCGTTCTTGGCGAGGGTGACCAGCGCCGTGAACGCCGCCGGGTCGTTGACCGCGAGCTCGGCGAGCATGCGACGGTCGACCTCGATCTCGGCAGCCTTCAGACCCTGGATGAACCGGTTGTAGGTCATGCCGTTGGCGCGGGAGGCAGCGTTGATCCGCTGGATCCACAGCCGCCGGAAGTCACCCTTGCGGGCCCGGCGGTCGCGGTAGGCGTACACCAGCGAGTGGGTGACCTGCTCCTTGGCCTTGCGGTACAGCCGGGAACGCTGGCCGCGGTAACCGCTGGCCCGTTCGAGAGTCTCCCGACGCTTCTTGTGGGCGTTGACCGCCCGCTTCACGCGTGCCACGTGATGTCTCCTTCAGTTCCGGCGGTTCGTCACATACCCAACAGGCGTTTGATCTTCTTGCTGTCGCCCGCGGAAACCTCCACGTCGGCGGCGAGCCGGCGGGTGCGGGTGGAGGGCTTGCCCTCGAACAGGTGACGGCGGTTGGCCTGCTCACGCATGAGCTTGCCGGTGCCGGTCGCCCGGAACCGCTTCTTCGCCCCGCTGTGGGTCTTGTTCTTGGGCATCGCTACACGTTCTCCTCGTCAGTGGTGCCTGGGGTACTGCTTCTGGTGCTGCTGGGCGTGGCGGACGTCTGCCGCGCCGCCGTTCTTGGGGTCGCCCCACCGGGCGACGGCTTGGCG
>DAIOVT010000385.1:0-4262 GCA_036758885.1 Kineosporiaceae bacterium | reverse complement strand
GGCGGTGGCGGTCGGCGGCCTGGCCGCGATGATGCTCTCCGGACGCCTCGGCGGGGTGCGTTTCCAGGGCCGGGCGGTGATGGTCTGCATCGTCGGCTGGGGCCTCGGTGTGGCGCTCTTCGGGCTGGCCCTGCTCGGCACCACCCACGACCTGCTCGGGCAGAGGGCCGGCACCGCTCTGGCCCTGTTCGGGCTGGCGATCGCCGGTGCCTGCGACTCGGTCTCGGCGGTGTTCCGCAACACGATCCTGCAGACCGCCGCGCCCGACCACATGCGTGGCCGGCTGCAGGGCGTCTTCACCGCGGTCGTGGCCGGCGGCCCCCGGATGGGCGCGCTGCTCGGCGGCGCGGTCGCGGTGGCGATCGGCGAGTCATGGACGGCGCTGGCCGGCGGGCTGGTCTGCATCGCCGTGATCGCGCTGCTCAGCGTCGTCCAAAGGGGTTTCTGGCGCTACGACGCCCGGCACCCGACGCCCTGATCGAATCATTTGATCGGTTCAAACATCCGATCCGTGCAGCTGATGAGTGCGGCTGATGAGTTCAGTCGATCATGACGGCTGATCAGTGCACCCGACCGGCCGATTCGACCGGTCCGGTGACAGGCCCCGGAGTGGCTCAAGGCAGGGGCCGGGCGGCCGACCGGGAGCCTCGAAAGGTGGGGGCCGTACACATGCTGCGTCGGACCACGACGCAGTGGGAGGCGCAGATGTAGGGATGTCAGGGCACCGCAGGCAGCCACGGATGTGGCGTGCTGGAACGGGTGCCACAGCCGATCTGGACACTGGACGCTCACTCCGGGCTCACCTACCTGAACGCCGCCGCTCGCGACTACCTCGGGGTCGATCAACACGACGGCGAACTGCTCGAGCAGGTCCGCCGCGCCCCGATGGCGCTGGTGCACCCGGACGACCGGTGCCGGGTGCGGACCTGGTGGGACCAGCAGTCGTCCGAGCCGGGCACCCTGGAGCTGCGGGTGCGGCACCGTGGCGGCGGGTACCGCTGGGTGCGCGCCTCGCTCGCCGACCACGACGGCACCGGCTCCTGGACCGGCAGCTTCACCGACGTCCACGAGTGGGTGCTGCAGCAGCGCGAACTGGCCACGATGACCAAGGTCCGCGACGACATGCTCGACGTCAGCGTCGACTGCATCAAGATCATCGACACCGACGGCAAGCTGATGCACATGAACCGCTCCGGGTGCCTGGCGCTCGGAGTTCCGTTGGACGAGAAGGAGTTCGGCATGCGGTGGCTGGACCTGCTGCCGCCGGAGATCCGTTCCCGCGGCCAGCGCGCTCTGGCGGTCGCCCGAACCGGTAAGAACGCCCGGTTCGCCGGCATGAGCGTGGTCGGCGACAACAAGCCGCAGCACTGGGACAACATCCTCACCCCGGTGATCGACGAGTCCGGCACCACCACCGCGATCCTCTGCGTCTCCCGCGACATCACCCTCCAGCGTGAGGCCGAGCAGCGGTTGCGGATCGCCAGCGAGATCGACGGACTCACCGAACTGCTCAACCGCCGCTCGTTCAAGGTGCGGCTGAAGCGGGCGCTGACCCGGGCCGGCCAGTCCGGCAAGAAGGCCGGTCTGCTGCTGATCGACCTGGACCACTTCAAGACGATCAACGACACCCTGGGCCACCCCGCCGGCGACCACCTGCTTCGGGTGCTCTCCAAGCGGCTGGGCTCGGCGCTGCCGAAGAACACCACGGTCGCCCGGCTCGGCGGCGACGAGTTCGCGATCCTGGTCGAGGGCGTCGAGGACGATCAGGACGTCGCCGCGATCGCCGAGTTGGTGGCGCAACAGCTGGACGCACCGATCTCCTACGCCGGCCGGCTGATCAACGGCGGTATGAGCATCGGTTGCGCGGTCTACCCGCGCGACGCCTGGGACCTGTCCGCGTTGATGTCCTGCGCCGACACGGCGCTGAACGACCTCAAGGCCGACGGCCGCGGCGGCGTCCGGATGTTCAGCCGGCGGATGCTGGAGTCGGCCGAGCAGGCCGCGGCGCAACTGAACCGCTCGCGGCAGATCGTCCGCGACGGCCTGATCGAGCCGCACTACCAGCCGAAGGTCCGCCTCGCCGACGGTCGCCTGGTCGGGTTCGAGGCGCTGCTTCGCTGGAACGACCCGGAGCGGGGTCTGCAGATGCCGGGCACCGTCGCCGAGGCGTTCAAGGACTACGAACTCGCCACCGGCATGGGCGCCGCGATGCACAACCGGGTGCTCGCCGACATGGCCGCCTGGCGTGAGCGCGGGCTGTCGCTGGTGCCGGTCTCGATCAACGCCGACCCGGTGGAGTTCCTGCGCGGTGACTTCGCCGACCGGTTGCTCGAGAAGCTGGAGACCTACCGGATCCCACCACAGCTGATCGAGATCGAGGTCACCGAGCACGTGCTGCTCGAACGCGGCGCCGAGTTCGTCGCCAACGCGCTGCGCACGCTCAAGGATGCCGGCGTCGGCATCGCCCTGGACGACTTCGGCACCGGGCACTCCTCGTTCGCGCATCTGCGCGACTACCCGGTGGACAGCCTCAAGATCGACATGAGCTTCGTCAAGCGCATGGTCGACGAGCCGTCGATCCTGGCGATCGTCAAGGCGATCCTGAAGCTCGGGCCGACCCTGTGGGTGGACGTCATCGCCGAGGGCGTGGAGACCGAGGAGCAGCGCCGGATCCTGCTCGACTCCGGGTGCCGGATCGGTCAGGGCTTCCTGTTCGATCCGGCGATCAGCGCGCATGCCGCCGCGCGCTGGCTGGGCCGGGCGCCGTCCGCGCAGGAACTGGCCGACCTGCCCCTGCAGGTCGCCCTCGGCTGACCCCGCCGGCCGAGCAGTTCTGCATGATCACGCCGGGCTGGGGCCTACGCGCCGCCAACCCCGCCGTGATCATGCAGAACTGCGCGCAGTCCCAGCCCGGCCGAGTCCCCACCCCCGCCGTGATCATGCAGAACTGCACGGCAGGGTCAGCCGGGCCGGGACGGCGTGCGCGCCCAGGCGTTCTTGTGGCGCAGTGCCGGCTGCTCGACCAGGTGCCAGGAGGCGAAGGCCACCAGTGCGGTGATCGCGAGTACCGCGGGGCCGAGAACCGCGGCTCCCAGCAGCGGTGACACCGGCAGCGCCATGACCTGGGCGAGCAGCAGCCCGACCGGCCAGTGGTAGACGTAGACGCCGTAGGAGAGGTCGGTGCGTAGCTGCAGCCCGGCGGGCAGGGCGACCACCGCCCACATCAGCAGGTAGGCGAAGGCCACGCCGCCGAGCACCCGGTACTGCTCCATCCAGAGCGAACCGGTGAGCAGTACCGCCGCCGCGGTGAGCAGCGCCGGGCTGATCCTGATCCGCTCGGCGTACTCCAGGGCGAGCGCGCCGAGCAGGAACATGAACAGGAACCGGGGCAGGTAGTCCGGCCCGATCTGCCGGCCGGACTGGTCCAGGGCCAGCAGCGCCCAGACGCCGAGGGTGATCAGCAGCGGTGCCCGCCGGCACGCGACGTCCAGCAGGGCCCGCCCGCCCCGGAGAGCGCTCGGTGACCGGGACGTACCGCGGCGCCGGGCCGTGCCGCGTGTGCTGCGGGTCAGGCCGAGGGTGACCAGCGCCCCCGCGACCAGGTAGCAGAGCACCTCGTAGAACAACGTCCAGAGCGATCCGTTCATCGATCGGGCGGTGCCACCGAGTTCGGCGACGTCCCACTGCCGGATCAGCAGCGCGGCGTTGTTCAGCACGTAACCAGGCCCGGACTGCGGGGCGGTCAGTACCACCAAGGGCGATCTGCCCTCGGCCAGGGCGAGCAGCGGTGCGGCCACGAAGGCGGTGACCAGCAGGCAGGCCCAGAACCCCGGCATGATCCGCAGGAACCGGTGCCACAGGAAGCGGCCCGGGCCGGGCAGCCGGAGCGCGCTGCGGGTGACCAGGAAGCCGCTGATCACGAAGAAGGCGTCGACCGCGAGTTCGCCGATGTCGGTGCGGCCGAGGGTGGGCTGAACGCCCCAGCCGATCGCCTGGGCATGCACCAGGGCGACGATCGCGGCGAGCGCCAGGCGCAGCACCGACAGGCTGTTCCGCCTCGGGTCGAAGCGCACGAGCAACGACTCGTGACGGGCGGCGGTGGCGAGCGACATCGAACGCAACCCTACCCTTACGTGAGGTAAGAGTTGCCCGGGACCTACGGCTTTGACCCGGTGTGGCCACGTCATCCGGTCCCTCCGGCCGCGGCCGGTACACATCGCCGTCCACCGTTGTTCAGCCGGCGGCCACAGCGGTGGGGGTTA
>DAIOVT010000384.1:0-4265 GCA_036758885.1 Kineosporiaceae bacterium | reverse complement strand
GCCCGCGCGTGCTGCGGGCCGTGGCGCCGTCCTGACCGCCGGCGGCGCTCGAGCCGGACGGGCTCGCGTCGTCCGGTTTCGGCACCTCGTCGATGCCCGGACGGCCGTCGCTGTCCCGGGCCGGCGAGTCCGGCGGCGCGGTACCGCTGCCACCGTTCGCCTTGTTGCCCGGCGTGGGCCATCTGGTCGAGGTCTTCGAGGGCCAGCGGTTGGGCCGCGACCCCACGGACGACGAGGATTTCGAACCGGTCGCCGAGGACGGCGCCGACGTGCTGCGTGGCGCGTGGCTCGCGGCACCGCCCGAGGACGGTGCCGTGGTCGGCGAGACCTGCGGCGTGTTCGCCGCCTCGACCCCGGACGAGGACGACCCGGCGGACTCGGACGGCGTGACACCCGGGCCGGGTGCGCCGGTCGGTTCATCGACCCCGGGCAGCGCCGGGTCAACCGCCGGGTCGGCCGCCGGTCCCGCCGCCGGCGACTCGGCACCGGTCGTCGAGGTCGGCCTGCCGAGGCCCCGCCGGGGGCCGGGATCGCCGGGAGGAGCGGCCTGGCCGCCGGTGCGGTCGTCCTGCGCCCCGGCCGCGGCGTCGGGGGCGGCACCGGTTCCGGTCGGCGAGGGAGCGGTCTCGGGCTGGCTCTGCGAGCCGACCGGGACGACCGCCGACTCGCGGCCCTGACCGGGCAACTGGATCAGCGCGGATCCGGGCAGCCCCCCGCCGCTCACCGTCACCATCACCACGGCCGCCACCGCCGCCATGCCCATCAGTACCTGCAACAGTCCGTTGGAGCGCACCCCGACGCCGCCCCCCGGCCGTCGTCGGGCGCGCGCCGGGCCGCCGCGGTGGTTCGAACCGCCGCGCCGCTTCGAAACCCCTTGGGCCGGTGAGGTTCTCGCTCGCCGGCGGCGCCGCGAAGGGACCGGCTGAGCGACGTGCCCCACGTGCCCGGCCGACGGCTGCGACCACCCCGGACGGCGCTCCTCACGCGCCTGCCGGAACCCGGTCAGGGCCGCGCTCTCACCGCGCAGCTCGGTCGGCGCGGCCGGAGCGGCCGCGTCCGCCAGCAGGCCGAGCACGTCGGCGTCGTCCGGGCGGGATCGGGTCGTGCCCGAGGCCCCGGCCGGACGGTCCTCGCGTCGCGCCTCCTGCCGCGGAGGGCGACGCTGCTCCGGCAGTGGGGTCACCGGCCGACCTGCACATCGACCGACGAGCCGATCCGGGTCCTCCCCACCGTGGGCGTCCTTCCCACCGCGGCCACCGCAGCCACCGTTGTCACCGTGGCCGGTTGGTCTCCCGGCGACAGCCGGCTCACGCCCGCCTGATGCAGACGTTGGCCGAGCGAGCGCAGACCCGCCTCGAAGCGCTGCCGCACGGTCTGGCCGCGCAACCCGAGGACGCCGGCGGCCTCCCCCTCGTCCATGCCCACCACGGCGCAGAGCGCAACCGCCTCGGCCTGCTCGCCGTCCAGTTCGGAGATGCTGACCAGAGCCTTCGCGGCGCGCACCGGCGTCGGCCCGTCGGTCACGTCGATGGTGGTCACCGCGATGCCGGCGGCCCGCAGTTCCCGCAGATGTTCCAGCGCCAAGGCCCGCCCGATGCCGGTCACCCAGGCCCGGAACGCCTCGAGTTCGCCGTCGAAGTCACCCAGTTCGGCGGTCACCCGCCGCCAGGTGACCTCGGCGATCCGCTCCGCCGCCGAGCCGACCAGCACGCTCAGGTAGCGCAGCAGACCCGGCTGCGCGGCGCGGTACAGGGCGAGGAACGCGCGCTCGTCGCCCGATCTGGCGCGGCTGAGCACGTCGGTGCTGACGCGACTGAGCACGTCGACGCCGAGCGGTCCTGGCGCGGCTGCCGTCGCACCACCCTCGTCGTCGGTCGCGGAACGATTCGACGCCGCCGGCTCGTCCACCCCAGGCCGTCCCTTCCTGTTCCGTTCGCCGGCCCGGACCGTCCAGGCGGGTCGTCTGTCGACTTGGATCCACGGAGCTGGTTCTACGGAGCTGTCTGTCTGTCCGGTGCCGCCGCACGAGCCCTGATCAGGTCTTTCGTCGGCGATCGGCGAGTCCCTCGCCTGTGCCGGTATCGACAGGACCCGCATATTACACGGAGAGTACCCGTTCAGTTACAACTCGCGTTGTAACGTCGATTTGCACGGCTGATCGGGCTTGCCCTGCGTCTTCGCTCGCATCCGAACAGGGGTAGGTTCGAGTTCTCTGACCGTTGATGGAAGGACGTGGGATGTTCGCCCGTCTGCTGCACGCACTGACCCCCCTCACCGCCTCGGCACACTGCGATCTGCCGTGCGGTGTGTACGACCCGGCACAGGCCCGGATCGAGGCCCAGTCGGTGAAGGCGACGATCGCCAAGTACAACGCCTCGGACGACGAGGAATTCAGGACCCGCGCGATCCTGATCAAGGAACAGCGCAGCCAGCTGGTCAAGGAGCACCTCTGGGTGCTCTGGACCGACTACTTCAAGCCCCCGCACTTCGAGAAGTACCCGCAGCTGCACTCGCTGGTGAACGAGGCGACCAAGCTCGCCGGCGCCGGTGGCACGAAGGGCTCCATGGACGAGGCTGTCGCCGACCAGCTGCTGTCCAAGATCGACGAGATCGCCAAGATCTTCGCCGAGACCAAGAAAGCCTGATCCACCCGCACGTTCCGCTCCGCCACGGGTCGTCGTCCGCAGCTCTCAGGGCTGCCGGACGGCGGCCCGTTCCGCGAACCGGGCGGCGTCGACGATCACCCGGCGCACCTCCCCGGTACCGATCAAGGTGGCCGGCCCGGCGTCGTCCATCTCGTGCGCGGCCACCGTGAGGACCAGCAGCCGGCCGTCCCGGTTCAGCAGACTCGCCTCGACCTGCACCCGCACCCCGACCGGCGTCGGCGCCAGATGTTCCAGGCTCACCCGGGTACCGACACTGGTCTGCCCCGGCTCCAGCAACCCGGCGGCAGCAGCCACCGTCGCCGCCTCGCACCAGGCCAGCAGCCGCGGCGTGCCCAGGACCTCGACGTCCCCGCTGCCGAGCGCCCGCGCCGTATCGGCCTGCCCCACCACGAACTCGAGCCGCGCAGTCATGGACCCAAGCTAGTGCCGCTCGACCCGCCCGGATGACGGCCGGCCGGAGCCGAAAGTGGATCAGGCGACGTTGAGACCCTGGCGGCGCAGCTCGACCTGGAGGTCGTGCGGGTTGGTCGAGGCCGAGAGCGCGTCGCGCAGGTTGATCACGCCGTCGCGCAGCAGCGCGACCAGATGCTGATCGAAGGTCTGCATGCCGTAGAAGCCGCCGTCCGCGACCAGTTCCTCGATCGTGGCGGTCTTGCTGGGGTCGACGATGGCCTCGCCGATCCGGCCGGTGTTCACGCAGATCTCGGCGACCACGCAGCGGCCCTGACCATCGGCGCGGGGCACCAGCCGCTGACAGATCACTCCGCGCAGCACGCTGGCCAGGGTCAGCCGCAACTGGTGCTGCTCGTGCGGCGGGAAGAAGTCGATGATCCGGGTGACCGTCTCCCGGGCGTCCGTGGTGTGCAGGGTCGACATCACGAAGTGACCGGTCTCGGCGGCGGCGAGGGCGGCCTTGACCGTCTCCTCGTCGCGCATCTCGCCGACCAGGATGACGTCCGGGTCCTGCCGCATCGCCGCGCGCATGGCGCTGGAGAAGGTCTCGGTGTCGACCGAGATCTCGCGCTGGTTGATCATCGCGAGGTTGTCCTCGTGCAAAACCTCGATGGGGTCCTCGATGGTCATCACATGGACCTCGCGGCTGCGATTGATCAGGTCGACCATGCTCGAGAGCGTGGTGGTCTTGCCCGACCCGGTCGGACCGGTGACCAGCACCAGCCCGCGCGGTTCCAGCGCCAGCGCCGAGACCGTCTCCGGAATGCTCAGGCTCTCGATCGGGATCGCGCCGACGGCCACCCGCCGGAACACCAGGCCCACCGACCCACGTGCCCGGAAGGCGTTGACCCGGAAGCGTCCGATACCGGCGACCGCATAGGCGAAGTCGGCCTCATGGGTCTGCGCGAACTGCTCGCGCAACTCGGGCCGATCCATGATCTCCTCGAGCATCGCCTCGGTGACCTCGGGGGTCAGCACCGGGGCGTCCAGGCGCCGTAACCGCCCGTCGATCCGCACCCGCGGCGGGGAACCGACCTTGCAGTGCAGGTCGGAACCGAGCAGTTGGCTCAGCGCGCGCAGGTACGGGCCGACCAGAGCCGGTTCGGGGCTCTCGATCACCTGGTCAGAATCGGTCACTCGACCATG
>DAIOVT010000383.1:0-4275 GCA_036758885.1 Kineosporiaceae bacterium | reverse complement strand
ATCAGCAGTACCAGCGCGATGTCGAGGCTGGCGCCCAGCTCGACGATCAGCGGCACCCCGCCGCTGGCCAGGAAGGCGGTCGTGGCGATGCCGTTGTCGAGCATCAGGAAGCCGGTCAGCTGCACCCGGGTGAGCCGGCCGACGGCGAGCAGCGCGAAGCCGATCAGTACCAGCGCGAAGCCCACCGGCAACGCCTGCCGGGCCACCGACGGCACCACGGCGGCGAGCGGTCTGGCGGCCAGGTAGGCGATCACCACCAATGCCGCGACGCCGAGCAGGAAAGCACCTCGGTCGGGGTTGCGGCCGGCGGCGACGTGCGGCCTCCCGGGTACCGCCGCGGCGCGGGCCCGGCGCCCCGGTCGTACCGGACGGCGCACCACCAGCGTCGGCAGCACCACACCCTTGAGCACGGCGATCAGCACGGCGACCGCGAACAGTTCGGCGTGGTCCTCGGCGATGCCGATCACCACGACCAGACCGGCCAGGGCGAAACCCTGCAGCGACAGGAGGGCACGCGGCGAGGCGGTTCCGCGCCAGGCCAGCAGCACCGCGGTGAGCAGTTCGACACCGGCCAGCAGTGCGACCGCCTGCACGAGGCCCCCGGACCCGGCGCCCCCGGACGCCTCCAGGCCGGCGCCCACGGTGGCCGTCGCGAGCTCAGCCGATGACATAGGAACCGGTCACAGCGAGGAAGGCGAGCAGGAACGAGCCGCTGAGCAGTTCCGGCACCCGGAACAGCCGCAGTTTGGCCATGAACACCTCCGCGGTGGCGAGCAGCACCCCGGCCACCGCCGTCTTGGCGATGATCGCCAGGGCACCGATCAGCAGCGACAGCGGGGCGGCGTCCTGGGCGATCCCCCAGGGCACCACCAGGTTGGCCAGCAGGCCGAGCAGCACGGTCAGCCGTAGCCACGAGCCCAGTTCCACCGCGGCCAGGTCGCGTCCGGAGGTCTCCAGCACCATCGCCTCGTGCACCATGGTCAGCTCGAGGTGGGTCGAGGGGTTGTCCACCGGGATCCGCGCGGTCTCGGCGACCACGGCGATGGCCAGGGCGACCACGGCCAGCACCCCCGCCGGGGCCGTCACCCGGCCCGGGTCGGCGGCCCGGTCGGCGACGATCGGGCCGAGCGCGGTCGAGCCGACCGGCACCGACAGCGCGTAGACGGCGAGCAGCACCGTCGGTTCGACCAGCGCGGCGATCATCATGTGCCGGCTCGATCCCATGCCACCGAAGGCCGAACCCGAGTCCAGACCGAGCAGTCCCAGTGCCACGGTGCCGATCAGCAGCACCGACACCACGACGAACAGGTCGCCGGGCAGCCGTGGTGCGCCGAGCGTGGTCAGGCTGGGCACCAGCGCGGCCAGCATCAGTCCGGTGATCAGCACCACCACCGGGGCCACCCAGGCCACCACGGTGCTGCCGCGCGCCTGCAGCGGCTCCTTGCGGGTCAGCTTGATCAGGTCGCGCCACGGTTGCCACAGGCCCTGTCCGGCACGGCCCTCCCAACGGGCCCGCACCTGGCGCAGCAGCCCGATCAGGATCGGCGCGGCGGCGACCGCGAGCAGTACCTGCAGCGTGGTGGCGATCAACGCACTCATCGCACCGCCCAGGCCAGGACCAGCAGGAAGGTCAGGAACGACCAGCCCAGATAGCGGTGCAGGTTGCCGTTGTGCGCGCGCCGGGCCCGGTCGCTGCCGGCCGAGATCAGCCGCAGCACCGGGGTGTACCCGCGTTCCTCGACCACGTCGGCGACCCGCTGCCGGAAGGTGATCCCGCGAACCACGTACGGGGCCTCGCCGTGCGTGGTCGCGATCGACCGGTCGGCACCGAGCGGACCGTCGAAGATGCGCACCAACGGCTCGGCGTAGGACGTCGCGGTGTACTGCATGCGCGGGCTGAGCCGGGCGCCGCCGCAGCCCCAGCCGAGCTCGACCGCCCGGCGCGGCATGCGCTGCCGCAGACGCGCCGCGACCAGACCGATCAGCACCGCCGCCACGATCGCCAGCACCGTCAGCGCGACCGGGTCGAGCAGTGGAACCGCTTGTGGCGTAACGGATCCCGAGGAATCGGTGACACCCTCGGCGGTGAACTCGGCCAGCCGTACACCGCCGAGCAGACCGGCGCCGCCGACCGTGTCGGGGGCCAGGCCCAGACCCTGGGCCACCGCGACGCTGACCGGCCCCGGCAGCAGCCCGAGCAGCAGCACCGCCGCCGCGCCCAGCGCGGTCGCCGTCCGCTCGCCGATCGCCACCTCGTGCGCATCGACGGCGCCTTGGCTGCGGGCCCGGCCGAGGAAGGCGATGCCGAACGCCTTGGTGAAGGTCATCAGCGCCAGTCCGGCGGTCAGCGCCACCACGGTGACCGCGATCGCCGAGAGCAGCCCGGTGCCGGGCCGGTCGGGGCCGCCGGCCCGCACCAGCGCCTGCAGCAGCGTCCACTCAGCGACGAACCCGGCGGTCACCGGCAGTGCGGCCGCACCGAGGGCGGCGACGCCGAACCCGGCCGCGGTCCACGGCATCACGGCACCGAGGCCGCCCAGCCGGTCGAGGTTGCGCGACCCGGTGGCGTGCAGCACCGACCCGGCGGTGAGGAACAGCGTCGACTTGGCCGCCGCATGCGCGAGCACCAGCAGCATCGCGGCCACCAGCAGCACCTGCGCCACACCGCCCTCGCCGCGGGCGGTGAGCACCTGCGCGGCACCGATCGCGAGCAGGATCAGACCGATGTTCTCGGTGGTCGAGTAGGCGAGCAGCCGCTTCAGATCGGCGGCGACGGCGGCCTGCAGAATGCCGAACACCGCCGACAGGCAGCCCAGGGCCAGCACCAGCAGTCCCCACCACTGGGGACCACCGGGGAACAACCGCAGGAACACCAGCAGCACCCCGTAGACGCCGACCTTGACCATCGCCGCGCTCATCAGGGCGCTGACGTGGCTCGGCGCCTCCGGGTGTGCCCGGGGCAGCCAGACGTGCAACGGCACCGCACCGGCCTTGGTGGCGAAGCCGAGCAGCAGCAGCGCGACCGCCACGCCGGTGGACGCCGCCCGCGGCGGCGCCGTGGCCAGCGCCGTCCAGTCGGTGCCGGAGCCGGCCGAGGCGAGCACCGCGAAACCGCCGAGCAGCAGCAGGAAGGACAGTTGCGTCATCGCCGCGTACCAGTAGCCGGCGGTGGCCACCTCGGCCCGCTGGGCGTGTTCGGTCAGCACCAGCACCGCCGAGCCCACCGCCATCACCTCCCAGGCCAGCAGGAAGGCGAACACGTCGGCGGCGGCGCAGACCCCGAGCATGCCGAGCACGAACACCGGGTAGGCGGCCCAGGTGATCCGTGAGCCGGCCGGGTTGCCGGGTGACCGGGCGCCGTCCATGGCCCAGATCGAGGCGAGCACCGTGACCGCCCCGATCAGCACCGTGAACATGCCGCCCAGCCGGTCCGGGCCGAAGCTCGCGCTGACCCCGGGCAGCGCCGTCCCGATCGTCACCTCGCCGCTGTTCCCGGCCCAGGCGAGCGCGCCCAGAAGAACGCCGAGCCCACCGAGCGCGATGCCGAGAAGCGGGCAGATCCGTTGCCGCAGAGGGGTTCTCAGTGTCATGGCGGCAATCATCGAGACCCCGGTCAGGGCGATCGCCGCGAGCATCGTGGTGCGCAGTGCGGCGTCGTTCATCGTTCGGTCACCGAGCGCAGCGCCGCGATGATCTCCTCCGGCCGCGGCGGGCAGCCGGGCACCTCGAGATCGACGTCCACCACGTCGCCGACCGCACCGACCACGCCGTAGGCGTCACGGAACATGCCGCAGTTGCGCGCGCAGTCGCCCAGCGCGATCACCTTGCGCGGCCGCGGCGTCGCCTCGACGGTGCGGCGCAGCGGTTCGGCCATGTTGCGGGTGACCGCTCCGGTGACCAGTACCGCGTCGGCGTGCCGGGGCGAGGCGACCAGCCGGGCGCCGTACCGCTCGGCGTCGTGCACCGGGCCGAACGCCGCCGCGATCTCGACCTCGCAGCCGTTGCACGAGCCCGCGTCGACATGCCTGATCTGCACCGAGCCGGCCAGCGGTGAACCGGCTTCGGTGGGTTCGTCGTTCGATGAGATCGTCTGTGCGGCAGCGGGTTCCGCGATCCGGCCGGTGCGGCCGATCAGTCCCAGCCAGCCGCGCACACTCATGACCGGCCCCCGGTGGTCTGCTCGGAGCGTCCCTCGTCGTCGAGTTCCTCGCTGAGCCGGCGTTGACCGGCGAGCACCTCGGCCAGGATCGTCCGGGCGGCCCGCAACAGGTCGCG
>DAIOVT010000382.1:0-4293 GCA_036758885.1 Kineosporiaceae bacterium | reverse complement strand
CGCCTCGATCGACGACCCCGAGGGTCTCGCGGTCGCCGCCCAGTTCCCGCTGCTGACCCGCTCCCCCGCCTCGATCGAGTCGGGGCTGAGCTCCGGGGAGGCGATCAACCCCACCCACCAGCTGCAGGCCGCCCACCTGGGCCGCGCGGTCTGGAGCAAGCGGCAGCTGTTCGAGGTGATGGTCGACTTCTGGTCGAACCACCTGCACATCCCGCCGCAGTCGGACACCTCGATCGCGTGCCGTCCCGACTACGACCGCCTGGTGATCCGCGAGCACGCCCTCGGACGCTTCGAGGACATGCTCGTCGCGTCGGCGAACCACCCGGCGATGCTGCTGTTCCTCAACCTGGCCAACTCCACCGGCACAGCGCCGAACGAGAACTACGCCCGGGAGCTGCTCGAACTGCACACCGTGGGTGTGGACGGCGGCTACACCGAGGACGACGTCAAGCAGGCCGCCAAGCTGCTCTCCGGCATGCAGGTCGAGTGGGCCACCAAGGCCGTGGCGTTCAACCCGAAACGGCACTACGTCGGCGCGATCAAGGTGATGAGCTTCTCGCACCCGAACGACAGCGCCGAGCAGGGAGCCACCGCCGCCCGGGAGTTCTACGAGTACCTGGCCTTCCACCCGAGCACCGCCAAGCATCTGGCCACCAAGCTGGCCCGGCGGTTCGTCTCGGACGAGCCGTCGGCCGCGCTGATCTCCAACCTGGCCAGCGTCTACCTGAACAACGACACCCAGATCGTCCCGGTGCTGAAGGCCCTGTTCGCCTCCGAGGAGTTCCTGAAGAGTTCGGGGCTGAAGCTGCGCCGGCCGATGGAGCACCTGGCCGCCGTCACCCGGGTGGCCGGGGTGAAGCACGGCAACAGCCAGCAGGCGCTCTTCGACTTCGTCTGGGCCTTGAACGGTTCCGGGCACCTGCCGCTCTCCCAGGTCACTCCGGACGGCTATCCGGACACGGCCGCGGACTGGCAGGCGGCGGGCAAAGCCCTTACCCAGTACTCGATGTCGCGGGCGCTGGTGAACGGCTACTGGCCGGAGAAGCTCACCTACCCGGGCGTGCTGACCCTGATCGACTCGAGCGAGACCGCGGTGACCCCCGAGGTGCTCAGCGACCAGGTCTGCACCCGGGTCTTCGGCCGGACGGCGACCGCTCTCGAGAAGTCGGCCATCACCACGCTGCTCTCCGGCCCGAACGCCAAGTCACCGTTGAAGGTCGGCTCCACCCAGCAGACCGCGGCGATCAGTGCCGTCACGGTGCTGCTGATGCAGTCGCCCGCCTTCCTGACCCGCTGACCGCCGGAAAACGGCCCCATGACCGGGCGGGCCCGCGGCGCGACCGACAGCACCCCGCGGGCTCGCCCCACCAATCTGGAGAACTGATGACCATCACCCCAGCCACCCGATCGGCCTCACCCACAGCGCACTCCGGTTCCGGGGACGCCGAGATCTGCGGCTGCAACGAGGGCCGCCGACTCGAGCTCTCCCGGCGCAGCGTGCTCGCCTCGCTCGGCGGCACGGCACTGCTCACCGCGACCCTCGGCGACGCCCAGCTCGCCTTCGGCGCCACCGCCGGAACCAAGTCGAACGTGCTGCTCACCATCGTGCTCGGCGGCGGTATCGACGGTCTTTCCGTCGTGGTGCCGCTGGGCGACGCGAACTACGCCCCGAACCGCCCCGACATCGCCGTTCCGGCATCGAGGGCACTCGCGGTCGACTCGATGTTCGGTCTGCACCCCGCGCTCGAACCGCTGCTGCCGCTGTGGAAGGCGGGCAAGTTCGGCGCGATCCAGGCGATCGGACAGGTCTCGCCCTCGCGGTCGCACTTCGAGGCGATGGAAGAACTCGAGCGGGCCGCACCGAACTCCTCGCTGCGCACCGGCTGGCTGAACCGCACCATCGGCATGCTGCCCGAGAGCGGGCCGCTCGAGGCGGTGGCCCTCGGCGGTGGCGGCCAGCCCGGCCATCTGCGCGGGCCCAACCAGAACCTCTCCGCGACGGACCTCGCCGGGCTGAACATCGACGTCGACTGGGTGACCACACTTCCGTTGTGGCAGAAGGCGTTCAACGAGCTGCACGCCGGGGCCCGGCCCGAGATCACCACCCCGATGGCGACCGGCATGGCCGCCTCGACGGCGGCCGCGGCGCTGCCGGCCTCCACCGCGACCGGCTACCCGAGCAACGCCTGGGGCACCGCACTGAAGGACGTCGCCCGGCTGGTGAAGTCGGACGTCGGCCTGCGGGTGGCCAGCGTGCCCTACGGCGGCTGGGACCACCACGAGAACTTCGGCACCGTGGACAGCACCGGCGGCGGCACGTTCGCCGGCCGGCTCAAGGGCCTCGCCGCCGGTCTGGCCGCGTTCGCCGCCGACCTCGGCCCCGACTTCGACCGAGTGACCGTCGTGACGCTGACCGAGTTCGGCCGCCGGGTGAAGCAGAACGGCAGCGGCGGCCTGGACCACGGCCACGGCTTCATGTCGCTGGTGCTCGGCGGAGGCGTCAACGGCGGCAAGGTGCACGGCACCTGGCCCGGGCTGGAGGCGGCCAAGCTCGACACCGGCTACGACCTCGCGGTGACCACCGACTACCGCTCCCTGATCACCGAGATCCTGGTGAACCGCATGGGTGTCCCCTCCGCCACCCAGGTTTTCCCCGGGTTCACCTCGGAACAGGTGGGGCTCATCACCTCCGCCTGAACGTCCCCTGCCGATGGGTCCCGGTCACCGATCGGGACCCATTGGTGCGCAACGGCTTTGCTCCGGTTCTGGTGGTTCTGGTGGTTCTGGTGGTTCTGGTGGTTCTGGTGGTTCTGGTGGTCTCGGCGGTCCCGTGTCCGCCGGGCGCGGCCCGGGCCGTCGGGCGGCGGCCCGGTCGGTCGGGCGGGGTGCGGCGCCGAGCCGGTCACCCGATCGGCGGCTCAGGCCGCCCGGCCGATCTGCCGACCACTGGGTATGAGCATCTCCAATGTCGGGCCGCCGGTGATGCCGGCCCTGGCCCCGGTCGCCGCCAACCTCTCGGCCGACGGCGTCAGCCGGGAGCTGGTCGAGACCGTGCTCGCCGCCCGGCCCAGCCTGCAACGCGCCCAGGTGGACGCCGCCCAGTCGCTCGATGCCGTGCAATCCTCGAGCGAGACCTCACGGCTGGACGCCTACCTCTGACCCCGTGATCATGCAGAACCGCACGCCCTCCCCCCGCGTGATCATGCAGAACTGCTCGGGTCAGCCGTCCACGTCGTGCAGGTGATGCACCACGTCGTGCAGCGCGTACCGGGACAGCGACTCCACCGTGAAAACCGAGCCGTTGCTGCGTCGTCCTGGACGCATCCAGCCACCGGTCGGGACGTCGTCCAAGATCTGCGCGAACGCCTCACCCCGGTCGCCTAGCCCGCCGGCGACGGTGGCCGGTGCCTGCTCGCTGTACCGCTCCTGCAGCGCAGTGGCGTCCTGGTCCCAGTCGGCGAAGACCGGATCGTCCTGGTCGAGCATCAGCTGAACCCGGCCGCGGAACAATTCGTACACATCACGCACATGACACGCGTACTCCGCCGGTGACCACACCCCGGCCACCGGACGCTGTGCGGCGTCCTGGCGCTGCAGCACCTGCTGCCAGCGTGGAACCGTGCGCCGCAGCGCTGTCGACAGATCGCCGACCGCGTACTGCTTCGCGTCGAAACCGCATTGTTGACAAGGGGTTTCCAGCACCCAGGTCCAGTCCTTGGTGTCCGGAACGATCGCTTCGGTCATGTCCGCGAGCTTAGGCGCGCGGGTGGCGGGCACGGCCACTCGGATCCGGCCGGGTTGCGGAGACATCCGGCCAGGCGAGCCGGGCGCGATGGTGAGAGGCGCGTGGTGCATCCTGCTCGAATGAGCGAGCACATCGGCGAGGTTCGGCTCACCGCCCCCGGCGTCGCCCTGGTCGTCAGCGCCACCCACGGTGGCCGCTGGACGTCGTTGCGCGTCGACGGTCTCGAACTGCTGAGCAGCGCCCTGGGCCGGCCGACCCAGGTCTTCGACTGGGGCAACTTCCCGATGGCACCGTTCGCCGGACGCATCCGCAACGGCGTCCTCACCTGGAACGGCACCCGGCATCAACTGCCGCTGCTGATGCCGCCGCACGCGATTCACGGTTTCACCCTCGACCGCAACTGGTCCGTCGTCCGCGCCCCGGGGCTCGGCCGGAGCGACGAGACCGAGGACGGCGCGGCCCGCGCCGTCCTGCGCTGCGACCTGGACGCCCGCTGGCCGTGGCGCGGTCACGTGGAGCAGCATCTGGAACTGACCGCCGAGCTGTTG
>DAIOVT010000381.1:0-4313 GCA_036758885.1 Kineosporiaceae bacterium | reverse complement strand
GTGCTCCGCTACTCCCCGGACGGCGCCCGCCTGGGCCAGGGTGTCACGGTTTTCGTGGCCTCGTTCGCGCCGGCGCCCCGGCTGCTGGTCTTCGGCGCCGTCGACTTCGCCGCGGCTCTCGCCCAGCAGGGCGCACTGCTCGGCCACCGGGTCACCGTCTGCGACGCCCGCGGACTCTTCGCCACGCCGGCCCGGTTCCCCGGGGTCGAGGTGGTGGTCGACTGGCCGCACCGCTACCTGCGCGCCGAACTCGACGCCGGACGCATCGACGCCCGGGCGGCGATCTGCGTGCTCACCCACGACCCGAAGTTCGACGTCCCCGCCCTGCAGGTCGCCTTCGACACGCCCGCGGGCACCTACATCGGTGCCATGGGCTCGCGGCAGACCCACACCGACCGGGTCGCCCGGCTGCGGCAGGCGGGCGTCAGCGACGCCCAGCTTGCCCGGCTGCACTCGCCGATCGGTCTCGACCTCGGCGCCCGCACCCCGGCCGAGACCGCGGTGTCGATCCTGGCCCAGATCATCGCCTGCTCCTGGGGCGGCGGCGGCAACGCCCTCGCCGACACCGCCGGACGCATCCACCACGAGCCGGTCGCCTGACGCGCCCCACCCGACAGCCACTCGACGAGCCACCCGACGAAGGGGTCACCTCATGCAAGTACCTGCACCGTTCGAGTACGAGCGGGCCACCAGCGTCGACCATGCCATCGACCTGTTGCAGCGCCTCGGCGACGGGGCCCGGGTGGTCGCCGGCGGGCACAGCCTGCTGCCGATGATGAAGCTGCGGCTGGCGACGCCCGAGTACCTGATCGACCTCAACGACCTCGCCGACGAACTCGGCTACATCCGCTTCACCGACACCGAGGTGCGGATCGGGCCGATGACCCGGCACCGGGCGATGCTCGACTCCGAGGAACTGTTCGCCGCCTTCCCGATCTTCCGGGACGCCGAGCGGGTGATCGCCGACCCGCTGGTCCGCAACCGCGGCACCCTGGGCGGCTCGCTCTGTCAGGCCGACCCCTCCGAGGACCTCTCCAGCGTCTGCACGACGCTGAACGCCTCGTGCGTGATCCGGGGCGCGGACGGCGACCGGGTGGTCAGCATGGAGGAGTTCCACCGCGGCCCGTACGAGACCGCGGTGGGCGAGGCCGAACTGCTCACCGAGGTGCGATTCCCGTTGCGGCCCGGCGGTTCCAGCGCCTACGAGAAGGTCGAGCGGCGGGCCGGTGACTGGGCGGTGTGCGCGGCCGGCGCTGCGCTGTGGCTCGAGGACGGCGTGATCGCCGACGCCCGGGTGGGTCTGGCCGCGGTCGGCCCGAACACCACCGGCATCCCGGAGATCTCCCGGACGCTCCGTGGCCGGGCACCGACCGAGGAGGCCTGGCAGGAGGCCGGACGCATCGCCGCCGCGGCCTGTTCACCGGCCACCGACGGCCGGGGCACCGAGGAGTACAAGCGCCACCTGGCCGACGAACTGACCCGGCGCACGCTGCGGCGCAGCGCCCAGCGCCTCACCGCCACCGCCGTCCCCGCCTGAGCCCGAGGGAGAGATCGTGCAGATCACGCTGACCGTCAACGACGAGACCGTCACCCGGGAGATCGAGCCGCGACTGCTGCTGGTGCATTTCCTGCGCGACCATCTCGGCCTCACCGGCACCCACTGGGGATGCGACACCAGCAACTGCGGCACCTGCACCGTGCAGCTCGACGGCGAGCCGGTGAAGTCGTGCACCGTGCTCGCCGCGATGGCCGGCGGGCACGACGTCCGCACCGTCGAGGGGCTCGAGCAGGGCAACGTGCTCGACCCGGTGCAGCAGGGCTTCATGGAGTGCCACGGCCTGCAGTGCGGTTTCTGCACGCCCGGCATGTTGATGACCTCGCGGGCCCTGCTGGACGAGAACCCCGACCCGACCGAGGCCGAGATCAGGCAGGCGATCAGCGGCCAGATCTGCCGGTGCACCGGCTACACCACGATCGTCCGCTCGGTGCAGTGGGCGGCACGCAACGAGCGGCAGGCCCGCGAGGCGGCGGCCGCGGCCGGTCCGGCGGCGTCGGGCGACCCCTTCGACGCCCCCATGAACGACGAAACCATGGACGGCGACCGACCGGCCGGCGGACAGATCGAGCAGGGAGCAGCGCTGTGAGCATCACCGAGGAACGACCGGTCACCGGCTCCGGCCGGCCGGAGGAGCCGGAACTGGTCGACAACAACAAGAAGCCGATGGGCTACGGCCGGATGCTGCGCAAGGAGGACCCGCGCTTCGTGCGCGGCCTCGGCCAGTACTGCGACGACGTGCAACTGCCCGGCATGCTGCACATGGCGATCCTGCGGGCACCGGTGGCGCATGCGAACATCGTCAGCATCGACACCAGCGCGGCCGAGGCGCACCCCAAGGTCCGGGCGGTGATCACCGGCGAGGCGCTGAAGGGGCTCGGGCTGGCCTGGATGCCGACCCTCTCCAACGACGTGCAGGCGGTGCTGGCCACCGACAAGGTGCGCTTCCAGGGCCAGGAGGTGGCCGCGGTCGTCGCCGAGGACCGCTACGCCGCCCGCGACGCCCTCGAACTGATCGACGTCGACTACGACGTCCTCGACCCGGTGATCGACGTCCGCCGGGCGCTCGACCCGGACGCCCCGGTGATCCGCACCGACCTGGACGGCAAGACCGACAACCACGTCTTCGACTGGGAGGCCGGCAACAAGGCCGAGACCGACGCCGTCTTCGCCCGGGCCGACGTGGTCGTCGTCCAGGACATGGTCTATCCGCGGGTGCACCCGGCGCCGATGGAGACCTGCGGCTCGGTGGCCGACATGGACCGGGTCAGCGGCAAGCTGACGCTCTGGTCGACCACCCAGGCGCCGCACGCGCACCGCACCCTCTACGCGATCGTGGCGGGCATCCCGGAGCACAAGATCAGGGTGATCTCGCCGGACGTCGGCGGCGGGTTCGGCAACAAGGTGCCGATCTACCCGGGCTACGTGCTCTCGATCGTCGGGTCGATCCTCACCGGCAAGCCGGTGAAGTGGATGGAGGACCGCACCGAGAACCTGACCAGCACCGGGTTCGCCCGCGACTACGTGATGCGCGGCGAGATCGCCGCGACCAAGGACGGCAAGATCCTCGGCATCCGCAGCTACGTGCTGGCCGATCACGGCGCCTTCAACGGCGTGGCCGCTCCGGTGAAGTACCCGGCCGGGTTCTTCGGGGTGTTCACCGGCAGCTACGACATCGAGGCGGCGTACTGCTCGATGACCGCGGTGTACACGAACAAGGCACCCGGCGGGGTGGCCTACGCCTGCTCGTTCCGGATCACCGAGGCGGTCTACTTCGTCGAGCGGCTGGTCAACTGCCTTGCCTACGAACTGAAGATGGACCAGATCGAACTGCGCCGGAAGAACTTCATCAAGCCCGAGCAGTTCCCGTACACGAGCAAGACCGGCTGGGTCTACGACTCGGGCAACTACGACGCCGCGATGCTCGAGTCGATGCGCATCGCCGACTACGAGGGGCTGCTGCGCGAGCAGGCGGACAAGCGCGCCCGGGGCGAGATCATGGGCATCGGCGTCGCGTTCTTCACCGAGGCGGTCGGCGCCGGCCCGCGCAAGGACATGGACATCCTCGGTCTGGGCATGGCCGACGGCTGCGACCTGCGGGTGCACCCCACCGGCAAGGCCGTCGTCCGGCTCTCGGTGCAGACCCAGGGCCAGAGTCACGAGACCACCTACGCGCAGATCGTCGCCGAGGAGCTCGGCATCGCCCCCGAGGACATCGACGTCGTGCACGGCGACACCGACAACACCCCGTTCGGGCTGGGCACCTACGGCTCCCGCTCGACACCGGTCTCCGGGGCCGCGGCGGCGCTGGTCTCGCGCAAGGTGCGCGACAAGGCGCGGCTGATCGCCTCGGGCATGCTCGAGGTGTCGGTGGCCGACCTGGAGTGGGAGAAGGGCCGGTTCTTCGTCAAGGGCGAGCCGGGCACCGGGGTCACCATCGCCGAGATCGCGATGGCCGCGCACGGCGCCGGCGACCTGCCCGAGGGGGTCGAGGGCGGCCTGGACGCCACGGTCGTCTACAACCCGGCCAACCTCACCTACCCGTTCGGCGCGTACATCTGCGTGGTCGACATCGACCCGGGGACGGCGGCGGTCACGGTGCGCCGGTTCATCGCGGTCGACGACTGCGGCACCCGGATCAACCCGATGATCATCGAGGGGCAGGTGCACGGCGGGCTGACCGACGGCGTCGGCATGGCGCTGATGGAGTTCATCAGCTTCGACGCCGCGGGCAACTGCCTGAACGGATCGCTGATGG
>DAIOVT010000380.1:0-4317 GCA_036758885.1 Kineosporiaceae bacterium | reverse complement strand
TGGCCTCCTCGACCGCGGAGTCGCCGCCGCCGACGACGGCGATGTCCTGGTCGCGGAAGAAGAACCCGTCGCAGGTCGCGCACCAGCTGACCCCGTGCCCGGAGAGCCGCTTCTCGTTGGCCAGCCCCAGCTCCTTGTAGGCCGAGCCGGTGGCCAGGATGATCGCTCGGGCCCGGTAGGTCTCGACACCGCCGGAGGCGCTCGGGACGTCGACCTCCTTGATCTCGCCGGACAGTCGCAGCGCCACCGCGTCATTGGCGATCAGCTCGGCGCCGAAGCGCTCGGCCTGGCCGCGCAGCTGCATCATCAGCTCGGGGCCCTGGATGCCTTCGGGGAAGCCGGGGAAGTTCTCCACCTCGGTGGTGTTCATCAACGCGCCGCCGGCGGTGACCGAACCCTCGAGGACCAGTGGCCGAAGGTCGGCGCGAGCGGCGTAGATCGCCGCCGTGTACCCCGCGGGCCCGGACCCGACGATGATCAGCTCGCGGACGTCGTCACTCACTCGATCTCCTTGATTCGCGGTTCACGTCTGGCTCAATGGTGGAGGTTGGTCCGCCTGCGGACCACCCGCACGACCGTGGCAACGCCGGCGAGTGATCCCACGTCTCGGGTAACCCGATCGTAGGGGCTGATGTTCCCGCGACCGGCGTTCGCGGCGGAGCCGGTCCGGTGGTGGGCCGGTGGCTACTTCGGCAGCACTCCGGCGACGGCCAACCGGCCCTCACCGCCGGGGACGCCGCAGGTGCGGGCCACCGCCCAGACCTCGTAGCCGCCGTCGCGGCCGGCGATGACGATGATCGCCGCGTCGCGGCCCTCGAACCGGGCGAAGTCGATCGCGATCGGCTGCAGGCTGGAGACCTTGAGCATCTCCAGGCACCGGGCCAGGTTCGCCGGGTCGGTGAGATCGGTGTTGCCGGCGATGACGCTCGGGGTCAGCCGCTGCGCCTCGGCCTCGGTGTCGGCGATCGAGGTCGGTGTCGCCACCGGAGCCTCGGGGGTCAGCTTCCGTGCCTGCTCGGCCAGGGTCTTGGACAGGTAGTTGGTGCCGGTGGCCACGGTCAGGGTGCCCGCGCTGACCGCCATCGACTCCGCCGCACCGGTGCCGCCGCCCGCCGCCGTGGTGGTCAGCTTGGAGCCGCTGCCGCGGTCCTGGGCGGCGACGCCCGCCGGGGCCGGCGAGGCGGTGGTCATCGAGCCGGAGGCGGTGGAGTCGGCGGTGTTGCGGTCGAGGATCCGCGAGACGAACAGGCCCGACAGACCCGCCAGCACCAGCACCGAGGCGGCCACGGTGACCGGCCGGACGTATCGCAGCAGGGTCTCGTGACGGTCTTCCTCGCGCACCTGCCGCCGCGAACGCATCCGTGAGGACTTGCCGCCCACCGAGCGGATCACGCTGGTCGGGGCGCTGTCGTGGGGGCCGGGCGGCGGCGGCGTCCGGGCACTGTCGGTGTCGGGCACCGCGCTGTCCAGGAACCGCTCCCACTGCGCCGTGGACGCCTCGGGAGGCTCGGACGCCGAGGCCGCCAGCGGGGCCCGGCGTTCGTTGCGTGGCGGCTCGGGGGCGGCGAACGAGCGCCGGGTGCTGATCGGCCGGGTGGCCTCGTCGGGGAACTCCTGCTCGGGCTTCTCGGCCGGCGGGTCGTGCCGGGTCGGTGCGGAGACGGGGGAGGAGTCGATCAGTGCCTCGACGTTCAGCGCCTGGGCGATGCGGTGCCAGACCTGGTCGGGCATCGGGCCGGGGTCGGAGCTGCGCAGCAACCGGCGTACCCGTTCGGCGTCGGCGAGCAGCCCGGCGCACCGGGGGCAGCCGATCACGTGTGCCTCGATCACCCGGGACTCGTCCTCAGGCAGCACCTCGGCGGCCAGATCAGCGAGGGAATGCTGATCCGGATGGCGCTTGGGCACGCCGCTCACCACCTCTGCTGCGACTCTTGGTTCTGTTGCTGACGTTGCTGGGTCTGCGTGGACCGGTTCTGCTCGGCCTTGACCGAGGTGTCACCACGACCACGCGCCGAGCGGCGGACCGACAACTCGCCCGTGGCGGAGCCGTCCGAGGGTGCGACGCGCGAAGAGCCGCTCTGGTTCCCGTCGAGTGCGTCGGACCCCTCCGCGGACGTCCGCAGCAGCGCCGCCAGCGCCGTCCGGGCCCGGAACGCCCGCGACTTCACGGTGCCCTCCGGAATGCCGAGGATCTTGGCCGCCTCGGCGATCGAGTAGTCCTCGATGTCGACCAGCACCAGGGCCTGCTGCTGCTCCGGGGCGAGCTTGGCCAGGGCCACCCGCACGGTGAGCCGGGCGTCGGTCTGGGCGAAGGCGTCGACCGGGCTGGCCACGTCGTGGTCGCCGAGCGGGCCGGCCGGCCGGGCCGCCCGGCGGCGGATCCGGTCGAGACAGGCGTTGACCACGATGCGATGCAGCCAGGTGGTGACAGCGGCCTCGCCGCGGTAGCTGGCGGCACTGCGGAACGCCGAGATCATCGCTTCCTGCAGGGCGTCCTCGGCGTCGTCCGTCCGGCCACCCATGGTGCGGACGGCGACCGCCCACAGCCGGTTGCGATGGCGGCGGACGAGCTGGGGGAAGGCGTCCGGATCTCCCGCGACGTGTGCGGCCATCAAGGCTTTGTCATCGGGTTCGTCAGCAGCTGACCCGGCATCGCTGCTCATTCTCGGGAACTTACCGGACCGACACCTCGGACACGACCAGTCGGTATTCGCCGTTGGACTGCTTGGTGACCTTGGTGAACCAGACCAGGACGTATCGGGTCGTCGTCGGAGTGGGCAGGGTCACCGCGGTGTCGCCGTCCACGGCCTTGGTGGCCAGCACGGTCGAGCCCTCGAAGGTGGGGTCGGTCGCGGAACGGATCTCGACCGAGCCGCCGGTGCCCGCCTGACCGATGTCGACCTGAGAGACCTTGACCGCCTCGCCGAGGTCGAGCAACAGGCCGACGCCCTGCTTGGACAGGCCGCCGAAGGCCGCGGTGTCGTAGCGCTCGGACCGCCAGGCGGTGTTCGTCTGGCTGTCGATCACCCGGGCCGCGGTCTGCCCGTTCTCGTTGCCGTCACCCTGCGGGTCCAGCGCCTTGACCCCGGCGATCTCGATCGTCGAGGTGGGCACGGCGGCCGAGGGGCTCGGCGACGCGCTGGACGGCGCGGTGATCGGCGTCGACCGGGTCGACTCCGACCCCGAGGAGAACAGACCGCGCAGCGCGAACATCGACAGGATCAGACCGACCAGGACCAGCCCGGCGATGATCGCCAGGGCCAGTCGCGCCTGGTTCTGCGGCGGCCGGGCCACCGGCACCGGACCCATGAACGGGCCGAGCAGTTCGTCGTCCCGGCCTGCGCCGCTCCAGTTGCCCGGCACCGGGGCCGCCAGCGACGGCTGTGGCGCGGGCTCGAGGCGTTGCACGCCGGGGGCGGCACTGGTCAGGCCGCCGAAGTCCTCGCGGCCGCCGGAGCCGTTGCCGCCGTCGGTCTCGGCCGTGGCGCGTGCGGGCGCCGGCATCGGCCAGGCCTCGTTCTGCTGTCTCACCGCTGAGCCCTCCGTCGGAACCGGGAACGCGGGGGCGTGCACCAGTGGCTGGCCGCCGGAGACGACCGCGTTCTCGGCCAACGATGCCTGAACCGGTGCCGCTTCCGGTACTTCGCCCGGTCCGGCGGCACCCCGGCCGCCCGTCCGGACCGCCGGGGACACGTTCGTGTGCGGCACGTTCGTCTGGGAGACCTGGTTGGTGGCGGCGGCCTTGGCCGCCGCGGCGCGCAGGGCGGCGAGATCGGTGGGCGCGGTCAGCGGGGCACCGTCGTCCGGCAGCGCGGGGGTGACGGGGGACGCCGGCTTCTGGACGGGCCTTTCGGCCGCCCTGTCGACCTTCTCGGCGGTCACCTGGGTGCCCGCACCCGGGCGCCGGGGCGCCTTGGCGGCCTCGGCCGGGGACGTCGGTGGCTGGGCAGCGGCCGGCATCGGAGCCTCCGTGGTGACCGGCGGTGCCGGTGGGTCGGTGCGGGTCTGGCCGGTCACGGATCGATCGACGGTGCTCCTGACCGTGCGATCGACGGTGAGATCTGGGGTGGCATCGGCGGCGTGCTCGTCGTCCGGGTCCTCGGCCGCGGCCTGGCCCTTGGCCAGGGCGGCGACCCGGGTGGCCGCGTTCTCGTCGGGCCGGCCGTTCGAGTGCCCGGCCTCCCGCTGCTCGGTGCGGTTGCGCAGGTCGACGACCGCGTCGATGTTCGAGCGTGGTTCGACGTCGCTCGGTTCGGGCGCGGGCACGACACCGGGCACCGACGACTCGGGACGGGCCTGCCGCTGCGGCGGCGGTGC
>DAIOVT010000379.1:0-4319 GCA_036758885.1 Kineosporiaceae bacterium | reverse complement strand
CCGGTCCGCCGGCGCTGCTCGCCGCGCTGGTGGCCCGCGCCTGCAGCGCCGGGTCGAGGGTCAGCTGCAGGGGCTTGCCGGCCACCGGCGGGATCTCGTCGACCGTGCGCACCGGGGCGGCGATCTGCTCGCCGTCCTGCACCGGCTGGACGACGATCTCGACGCCCGCCTGACCGGCCAGCTGGGTGTCGTAGACCAGTTGCAGACCGCGGTTGCCGACCACGTCCCCGACCCGCAGACGTGCGGGGTAGGTGTCGGCCAGCCGGTTCTCCGCGGTGGCGACGGTGGTGGTGCCGATCAGGTTGGGGGCCAGTGCGGCGCTCACCGGGGTGCCGGTGCTGTCCAGGATCGGTGCCCGGGCGGGACGCAGCCGCAGCGCGTTGAGCTCGAGCCCGGCGGTCAGGGCCGGGTGCACCGTCGAGGGCCGCCACATCACCCGTTGCCGGCCCTCGCTGGGGCGTAGCACCACATCGGTGAGATAGGTCCAGGACTGCCCGCGGCCGAGGTCCCAGGTGACCTGCAGGCTCTGCAGCACGTCACCGGCGCGCAGTTCACCGCTGTCCACACTCTGCTGGCGGGGGGCGCCCACCGGATGCACCGCCGAGGGGTGGTCCTCGTCCAGCGTGGAGATCTTCTGCACCATCTGCTGCACGCTCGCGGCGACCTTGCGACCGCTGCCGTCGGCGACCCCGGGGGCCGACGCCGGGTCGTAGTCGACGCTGCGCAGACTGCCGTTCGCCCAGGCCCGGGCGAAGTCGACCGCGGCCTGCGGTGCGTCCGGGGTGGACGCCGAGGACGCCGACGTGTTCGGCAGCGTCCGCACCGCGAGCACGGCGGCGAGGGCGAAGAGCACCAGGAAGAGGGCGCCGCCGGAGAGTCGTCTGGCGAGACCGGCCATCCCCACCTCCTCGCCGGGTCGTGATCACTGCAGCGTCCATCGAGGACGGCGCTGACCACGGTATCCGTCGCCGGATCGGCGCGTCGCCGCAGCGGATCGCGGAACATCTGCGGACGTATCCGGGCGGTCACCCAGGGTGAGGACCAAGGTCCCGGGATGTCGCCGGGGGAAGCGGAGCATCTTGTCAGCCAGGACGGCTCCGACCGGCTCGCCCAGGCATGTGACCGAAAGCCACGAACCGACCAGGTGCGAACGACGCATCGGCGGACAGGCGAACGGACCCTGGCGGGAAACCGGTCGAAGCCGTTCCTCATGTCCCTCGTGTGTCCCTCGTGGCGGCGCCGGGCGCTGATCCGGGCCGCGGATCGACATCGATCGAATCGAGATCGCCCGATCGGGATGGTTGAGTGGCGTCCGAGCGTTGGGCAACGAGGAACCCTGTCACCGTCGTCCGAGCTCGCGACCTGAGTTCGGCCCCTCAAGCTCGACGTCAACCCGTGAGGACCTCATGCGCGACCCCGCAGATCTCTACCAGTTGAGCCCGGACCAGCCGACCGAGGCCGAACTCGGCGCTCCGGTGCTGGTCTTCTCGCTGACGGGGTTCGTCGACGCCGGACAGGCGTCCCGGCTGGCTGCCGATCACCTGCTGCAGTCGCTGGAGCATCGGTTGCTGGTGCGGTTCGACCTCGACGAGATCTACGACTACCGGGCCCGTCGTCCGGTGCTCACCTTCGACAACAACCACTGGTCCGACTACCGGGACCCGCGTCTGGACCTGTACCAGGTCACCGACCTGGCCGGACGCAGCTTCCTGCTGCTGCTCGGGCCCGAACCCGACCTGCAATGGGAGCGCTTCTGCGTCGCCGTGCAGAACCTGGTCGAGCGGTACCAGGTGCAGTTGGTGATCGGCATGCACGCCATTCCCATGGGCGTCCCGCACACCCGGCCGGTGGGCGTGACCGCACACGCCACCACGCCGTCCCGGGTGGAGGGTTATCGCCGCTGGGTGGGCGAGGTGCAGGTGCCGGGACACATGACCGGGCTGCTGGAGTACCGGCTCGGCCAGGCCGGTCACGAGGCGGCCGGATTCGCCGCGCACGTGCCGCACTACCTTGCCCAGAACGACTACCCGGCCGCGGCGCAGGTGCTGCTCGAGTCGGTCGCCCGGCTCGGCTCGTTGCGGCTGCCCAGCCAGGCGCTGGCCACCGCCGGTGCCGAGGTGCAGTCGGCGGTCGCGGCCCAGGTCGCCACCCAGCCCGAGGTGGAGAGCGTGGTGCGGGCCCTCGAGGAGCAGTACGACAGCATGCTCGCCTCGGACAACTCGCCGATCGGCCCCGGCCCCACCGAACTGCCCTCGGCCGACGAACTCGGTGCCGAGCTGGAGCGGTTCCTGGCCGAGAACGACGGCCAGGGGCCCACGCCGGGACAGGTCTGAGCCCGCGCGGCTCGCCTACTCGTCGGGAACGAAGTGTGATCGCACGGTCTCGACGGTGTCCGCCTCGGCGGCGGGCTTGTCCGGCCGGTGCGCCAGCACCCGGGCGAACCTGAGCGCCATGCCGGCCGGATAGCGCGGTGAGGCCTGCACCGAGTCGAAGGCGATCTCGACGACGAGCTCCGGACGCACCGTCAGGGTGTGGCCGTCGTCCCGGACCGCGAGGGCGGTGAGCCGTTCGGTCTGCCAGGCGAGCATGGCGTCGGTCAGGCCCTTGAAGGTCTTGCCGAGCATCACGAACCCGCCCGGTGGGCCGAACTCACCGTTCGGGTCTCGGGCGCCCAGATGCAGGTTGGACAGGGTGCCCCGGCGCCGTCCGTGGCCGCGTTCGACCGCGAGTACCACCAGATCGACGGTGACCCGGGGCTTGACCTTCACCCAGCCCGCGCCGCGGCGTCCCATCGCGTAGGGCGCGTCCAGCGACTTGACCACGACCCCCTCGTGCCCGGCGGCCAGCGCGGCATCGGCCACCGCCTGCGCCTGGCCGGCGTCGTGGACGACGACGCGGGGCACCAGCAGGTCGGCCGGGGCGAGCGTCTCGAGCACCTCCCGGCGGCGCTGAGCGGAGGCGTCCAGCAGGTCCTCGCCGTCGACGTGCAGGACGTCGAAGAGCCAGGTGGTCAGCGGGATCTCGGCCGCGCGCACCGCGTTGCTGGCCACCCGCGAGGCGGTGACCTGGAACGGGCGGGGCCGGCCCCGGGAGTTCAGGGCGATCGTCTCGCCGTCCAGCACCAGCTGCTCCGCGGGCAGCGAACGCGCGGCTGCGACGACCTCGGGCAGCCGGGCGGTGACGTCGTCGAGGGTGCGGGTGAACACGGCGACCCGGTCGCCGCTGCGGTGTACCTGGATGCGGACCCCGTCGAGCTTCCACTCCACGGCGGCCACCGGTGCGCCGGCGGGGGAGCCGGAGCCGGTGGCAAGCATCGCCAGGGCCTGGCCGACGTCGGGCGCCGACTTGGCCAGCATCGGCGAGAGCGCTCGGCCCACCTGCAGGCCGAAGCCGTCCAGTGCGCCGGCACCGTGCTCGTGCAGCGCCTCGGCGACCGCGCCGATGTCGCCGGCGAAGGTCAGCGCTCGCCGCACCGCCGCGGTCGGCACCTGGTGGGCCTTGGCCACCGCCTCGGTGAGCAGGCCGGTCTGGGCACCCTGGCGGAGCTCGCCGATGATCAAACCGGTGAGGAAACGCTGTTCGTCCTGCGTGGCCGCGGCGAACAGTTCACTGATCAGCGCCCGCCGGGTACCGGCAGAGCCGCTGCCCGCCGCCTGGGCGGCCGCCTCGGCCACCTCGTCCACCTGGGTGACGGTCAACATGGCGTCGTGGGCCGGCGCGGGCAGATCACGCAACGATGCCCAGCCGATCCCGGTACGCCGCTGTCTGGTGGATCCGCCGAGCCAGGCGGTGAGCACCGGGATCTCTGCGGTCTCGGCACCACCGAGCCGCTCGGCGAGCAGGGCGATCTTCGCCGAGCGCGCAGAGGTCGCCGCCACCGCTTCGCTGGTGGCGACGACCTCTTCGAGCGTGGTCAGCGGCGACCGCCGCCGAGCAGTCCGCCCAGGATGTTGCCGAGGTCGATGCCGCCCACGTTGAGCCCGGAGCCGGACGACGCGCTCTGCTGGCCGCCGCCGAGCACCTGGCCGAGGATCGAGCCGAGGTCCGGCAGGCCGGCCGGGCTCTGCTGCTGGGCCGTGGTGGCGCCCGAACCCCCGCCGAGCACCTTCTTGGCGAGGAACGACATCACCAGCGGGGCGAGCATCGGCAGCAGCTTGCTGATCAGGCTGCTCTGGGCGCCGCTGGCGCCGGCGAGCTGGCTGATCACCTGGTCGGAGTTGGAACCGAACACGTGCCCGACGATCTTGTCACCGTCGGAGGTGTCGATCTGGTCGAGGCTCTCCTGCCCGTCGAGCACCTGGTCGGCCAGGCTGTTGTCG
>DAIOVT010000378.1:0-4335 GCA_036758885.1 Kineosporiaceae bacterium | reverse complement strand
GTCCTGCCCCAGCTCGGCCAGCGCACCGGCCCCGCCAGCGGGTACCCGAGCGCCGCGGTCACCCCCGAGGACCACCGCTTCCGTGGTGCGCCGCAACGGCTTTGCCTGACGCTGCACCTCGCGGTGCGACATCCACCGGGCGATCACCAGCACCAGCAGCCCGAGCACCCCGGTGATCGCCATCAACCGGTTCAGCACCGTGCCCGACTCCTGATGAATGGGCCGGTCCCGCCCGGCGGCGAGCCACACCGTGCCGCCGCCCTCGACCGGCACCCCGACCACCAGGTCGATGCGGTTCTCGTCGCGCACGAGCGTGTCGACCTTCAACGCACCGATGCTGCCGGAATCGATCTGCGACGCCTGGCCGGACCCGCCGGGCTCACCCGGCAACAGACTCAACGGCATGGACACCTGCTCGCCCAGTGCGGCGAGACCGGCACCGCTGAGCGCCTGCAGGAAGACCAGGCCACCGACATCGGCGCCGCTGCCGTCGGAGCGCCGCACCGCGAAACCGCAGTAGACGAAGGCGTCAACCTCGGCCCGGACCACCCCGCACCGGGAATCACCGGCCTCGGCGTCCGGCTCGTACAGCGCGGCCAGGCGCGCCGGGTCGGCCAACCGCGCGGGCAGGGAGGTGTAGCCGTCGTCGGCGACCAGCCCCCCGGCACGTACCGCGCCGTCCGGGCCCACCGCGACCACGCCGCTGAGCCCGTACAGATCGTGCACATCGGCGGGCGGGAAGTCGGCGAGGAAGGACTTCTGGTCACCGCTCGCGACGTCGTCGTAGGCGGAGTCCCAGATCGAGTTCGTCGCACCGTAGTTGCGCAGCAGGCTCACCCAGGAGTCCAGACCGGTACGCACCCGCTGAGCGTCCTGGGCCACCTGTTGCGCCTCCAACCGCTCGAAGGAGGATCGGGCGACGTGGCGTTGCAACAGGAAGCTGGCGGCCATCAGCACCACGACGGCGGCGGTGATCAGGCCCGTGGAGCCCGCGAGCAGCCGCAACCATCGACGGGAGCGGACGTCGTCCGCGGAAGCAGGGCGCACCTGTGCAGACTCGGCTGCCCCGGCCACCGGCTTGAGCAGGGACGACGAGCCGGGCGGCACAGGACGGCGACAGTCCCTCGGCCCGAGCACCCTCAGCCCGAGCGCGGAGAGCTTCCCAGCACCGCCTCGACCGCCGCCGCCAGTTCGGCGGCCACGGTCTGGTGATAGCCCGCGATCGACGAGGTCACCGCGGCCCGGAGGTTCTGCTCCCCCGCCGTGCCGGATCACGACGGAGCCCGCTCTCGTACCACAGCCAGGATTCCCGACGACGGACCAGGGCATCGAGCAGATCGGTCTTGGACTCGAGCTGCCGGTACAGCGACGTCCCGGAGACGCCCGCCGGGCGACCGATGTCTTCGATACCGGCCGTGGCGAGGCCACCCGATCGGTGCCACCGGTGTCTCGCGGCACATCCACGCCGCGATGCAACTGACCGCAAGCGCCGCCGCGATCCAGGCGCCGGGCACACCCCGCCTCGCCGGCGTCGTCAACATGGGCGGGATGGCCGTCGCCAACCACGCCAGCATTCTGGAGGCACGATGATGCCCGCCGGTTCCCTGGCCGGGCTGCGGGTGGTCGAGCTCGCCGGCATCGGGCCGAGAGCGCACGCCTGCATGCTGTTGGCCGACCATGGCGCCAACGTGGTCCGGATGGTGGACGGCGTCGCAGTCCTCTCCCAGTTGCTCTGGGCCATGCGGGGTGCAGGGTCGTGGCAGAGCGGGCGGGAACGCAATCTTCTCGACGGGTCCCATCCGTTCCATGACACCTACCGGTGCGCCGACGGCAGGCACGTGGCGGTCGGCGCCATCGAGCCGGCCTTCTTCCGCGACCTCCTGACCGGGGCTGGGCGTCACCGCCCCGGGAGAGCAGTGGGACCGGGCGACCTGGCCGGCGCTGCGCTCCTTGCTGACCGAGCGGTTCGCGACACGCAGCCGCGATGAATGGGTGCGGTTGCTGGCGGATACCGACGCCTGCGTGACGCCGGTGCTGACCTTCGAGGAAGCTCTGGAACACCCGCACCTGCTGGCGCGCGGCACTTTCGGCAAGATGCAGGGAGTCGATCAGCCGATGCCCGCGCCGAGGTTCTCCCGAACCCCTGCGCCGGCGCCGATGCCACCGAAGGTCGTTGCGCCGCAGGAGGTTCTGGCCCGACGGACGTCGCCGGTCACCGAAAGCCGTCGACCGGGTTCAGCTCTCGATGATCATGCGGTGCATCGCCCGGGTGCCTTCGGTCATCTCCCCGATGGCACCGGCGACCAGCTCCGACTCCGCGGCGCTCGCCCGCGCGATGTCGGCGATGCCGGTGATCGCCTCGGCCAGTTCGGCCGTGACCGAGGACTGCTCCTCGATCGCGGCGGCCACCGTCTCCTGACTCTCCGAGATGCTGGTGACCAGTTCGTCGATCCGGGCCAGCGCCTTGACACCCTCGTCGGAGGCGCGCTGGATCGCCTCGATCCGGGCCTCGATGTCGCTGATGGACGCCGAGGTGGTGCCGGCCAGGTGCTTCACCTCGTCGGCGACGACGGCGAAACCCTTGCCCGCCGTGCCGGCCCGGGCCGCCTCGATCGTGGCGTTCAGCGCCAGCATCTTGGTCTGCTCGGCGACACCGGTGATCAGCCGCAGGAAGTCGCCGATCTCGGTGCTGGAGCGCTGCAGATCGCGCAGCGTCTGCAGGCTCTCGTTGGACGCCGCGACAGCACCGCGCACCTGCTCGGCGGCCGCCGCCGACGAGGTGGCGATCTCCGCGACGGCGGCACGCAGTTCCTGGGTCGCCGCAGCGGCGGTGCCGGTGCGTACCGACGACTCCCGGGTGCCGTCGACGATCTTGTCGGTGGCCTGGGTGAGGACGCCGGACGCGGCCTCGATCGCCCGGAAGGCCTCGTCCGCCTTGGCGTTCCGCTCGGAGATGTTGTCCCAGGCCACGATGTAGCCGTACCGGACGCCGTCCGCGGTGACAATCGCCGAGATCTGCGTGCGCAGGCTGATGCCGCCGAAGTTGAACACCGCGGTACGTGGCAGTGCGCTCGGGTCCCGCAGGATCCGTTCGATACGGGCCGGGTCCTTGTGGAAGCGGTGGATCGAGCCGCCGAGCAGATCCTCGAGCCTGACCCCGAAGGTGGCCTTGACGGCGGGCGCGAGCTGGTCGAGCGTCTTGCGGGCCTGAGCGTTGACGAAGACCAGGTTGAGGTCGAGGTCGGCGATCATGCAATTGGTGTACAAGCAGTCGAGGGCGGCCCGGATCGGGTTGTCGACCTCGCCCAGCAACCGCGTCAGGTCACCGGAGGAGCCGTTCCTGGACCCCGGCCTGAAGAGCGTGCTGATCGCCATGTGCGTTCTCCGAGAAGGAATTCCGGACGCCGCGCCGTTCCGCGCCCGGGGGGATGGGCACGGGACGGCGCAAGGACCGTGGTGGTTCCGCTGCGCTCAGGACGAGGCGCCGCGGTACTGCTGAACGATGTCTTGCATCACCTCGGCCACGGCCAGCATGGCGGCCGAGGCGTCCTGGGACTGGGTCACCGACTCGCGGGCCTGGTCGACCGCTGCGGTGGTGCTCGCCGCGGTCTCGGCGATGTCCTGAGTGCCCTGCGAGGCCTGGCCGAGGCTCTGGCTGATCTCGCTGGTCACCGCGGTCTGTTCCTCGACGGCGGAGGCGATGGTGTTCTGCGCGTCGTGGATCTGGCTGATGATCGCGCCGATCTGGTCGATCGAGGAGACCACCGCGGCCAGGTCGGTCTGGATCGCCTCCATGCGGGTGGTGATGTCCCCGGTGGCCCGGCCGGTCTCCTGGGCCAGGTCCTTGACCTCGGCGGCGACGACCGCGAAGCCCTTGCCATACTCGCCGGCCCGGGCCGCCTCGATGGTGGCGTTCAGCGCGAGCAGGTTGGTCTGCTCGGCGATCGCGTTGATCAGGTTGACCACGTTGCCGATCTCGGCGCTGCTGCCGCTCAACCGGGTGACCGCGCGGTGCGTGTCCTCGGTGACGGTCACGGCCGAACCGGCGATCTCGGCCGCGGCGGCGGCGCTGTGCGAGATCTCGCTGATCGCCGAGGTCATCTCCTCGACACCGGCGGCACCGGCGCTGACGCTGCCGGCCACCTCCCTGGACGCCGAGGCAGCGGCGGCGGCCGACTCGGCGGTGTCGTTGGTGCGATCGGCGACCGCCGAGCCCAGGCTGCTCAGCTGGCGGGCCGAGCTGGAGACCTGCTCGGCCTGGTCCTCCAGCCGGCCGACCAGGCCGGCCAGGTTGGCGAACTGGTCGTTCATCCGCTCGCCGAGGCGGCGCATCTC
>DAIOVT010000377.1:0-4352 GCA_036758885.1 Kineosporiaceae bacterium | reverse complement strand
CGCCGGGTCTGGGTGCGTCCGGCGCGGGGCGGCGCCGGCGGGGCGATCGAGATCGCGGGCCTGTCCCGCAGCGAGGACTCCTCGCTCGGCGCCGAGATCGACTCGCTCGCGCAGGCGTTGGGGCTGCCGGCCCCGGATCCGCGGAGCACCGGTTCCGCGCCGGGAACGACAGCTGTTTCCGTGGCGCCGAACTCCGGCCCGCACGGGCAGGAGCTTTCCGGTGCGGCAACCGGGCAGACTAGGGGCGCAGACGGGACGGCGAGCGCCGAGGCGGTCGCAGACGGGGTAGAGGCCGGACCGGCCGAGAGGAACGAGTGAGCATGGACAGCGCAACGCTGGCGCAGTGGAGCAACACCGCCGTCTACTCGGCGATGCTCGTCTACACCGGGGCGCTGGGCGCCTTCGTCACCGATCTCGCCCGGCTCGGCGCTGCCCGGCCCAGCGCGGTGAAGACCCGCGACGCGACCCTGGTCGCAGTCCCGGGCGGCGGGTCCGACGCAGCCGCCGTGGGCACCGCGAGCACCGCGGACGCCGCCGTCCTGCCGGACGACGAGAGCGCCGCGCCGCGCCGGAACCGGGTCGCCGGCATCGCGGTCTCGCTGACCTGGCTGGCGCTGGTGCTGCACCTGGCCGCCGTGCTCGCCCGCGGGCTGAGCGTGCAGCGGGCCCCGTGGGGCAACATGTACGAGTTCTCGCTGACCGGGTCGATGGTGGTCACCGCGGTCTTCCTGCTGGTGCTGCGGCGCCGTCCGGACATCAGGTTTCTCGGCACCTTCATCGTCGGGCCGGTGCTGCTGGCGCTGGGCCTGGCGATCTCGGTCTTCTACACCGCCGCCGGCCAGCTGGTGCCCGCGCTGGACAGCTACTGGCTGATCATCCACGTGTCGGTGGCGTTCATCGCCACGGCGTTGTTCACCCTGGGCTTCTCGACCACGGTGCTGCAGCTGATCCAGCAGCGCCGCGAGCGGGTGCGTACCTCAGGGGGTACCCCGCGCGGCGCCTTCATGGACGCGTTGCCGACGGCGAGGTCGTTGGAGCGCTTGGCCTATCAGCTGTACGTCGCGGCCTTCCCGCTGTGGGGCTTCACCCTGATCGCCGGAGCCATCTGGGCCGAGCGGTCATGGGGCCGGTACTGGAACTGGGACCCCAAGGAGATCTGGACCTTCGTGATCTGGGTGGTCTACGCGGCCTACCTGCACGCCCGGGCTACCAAGGGCTGGGACGGCCGCACGCCCGCCTACCTGGCCGTGGCCGGGTACGTGTGCCTGATGATGAACTTCACAGTGATCAACTACTTCGCCCAGGGTCTGCACTCCTACGCCTGAGGCGTCTCAGCGCACCCGATGCGTGAGGATCAGGGCGTCTTCGGGGCCTCGTCCTCGCCCGGCTCGTCGGGGGAGGGGTGCTGCCGGCCGTGCTGGTCGGCGTCCAGCTGACGCAGGAAGTCGGGGTCGTCGTCCGGGCCGACCACCTTGCGCGGGCCGCCGCCACCGCCGCCGCCACCGGGCGTCGTCCGGCCGAGCAGCAGGTAGACGGCCGGTCCCATGATCGGCGCGACGACGATCACAGCCGCCCAGAGCAGTCGTGGCAGGTACTGGACCTCGTCGTTTTCGCTGCGCAGCACATCGATCAAGGCATAGATCGCCAGACCCACGGTGATCAACAGCAGAACCGGACGCATAGCTCCACTCTAAGTCGTGTCGGCAGGGGTCGCTGCCCGCGGGGGTCACCTTCGGGTCACGGGCGGTTCATCCCGGCCGAACTGGGCGCTGATGTCCCGGGCCCGGCAGGGCGAGCCGATCGCCGGTCCCCAGGCGGCGTCCACCCCGGCCCCGAACAGGCCGGGCAGCCAGGACGGGTCCTGCACGTCCTCGCCGATCACCAGCACGTCGCGGTCGTGCAGGACGGCGATCACGTCGGCGGCCGCGCTGTTCGCGCTGTCCGCACCGTCGGGGGCGTCGGGGGCGTCCGGGGCGCCGGTGCCGGCGAACAGCTGCTCGACGAGCGAGCGATGCAGCGAAACCCCTGTCGCGGCAAGGGAATCGAGCATCGCCAGGCCGGCCGGCAGGTTCGCCACTCCGGTGAGCAGCAGGTCGACACCCAGCTCCCGCAGTGCGGTCAGGGTGCCGAGGATCGCCTCCGGGTCGCAGGCGGTGATCACCTCGATCTCGGCGGTCAGCGCGGTCCCCGGCAGCCGGTGCCGGTCGAGCGCGGCGGCCACCAGGGCGGGCAGGTCGGGCCGGGCCAGGGACGCCGCGCTCAGCGGCAGCGACAACCTGCCGGTGTCGAAACCCGCAGCGGTCCAGGCGGAAAGGGCGTCGAGTCCCCGTTCGATCAGGTGCAGATCGATCGCCTCGGCGGACTCCTCGATCGGCCGGTCCGTCGACCAGCGGGCCCGGGTACGCAGCGCGAGGGTGCGTCCGCTGCCGTCCAGGGCGATCACCCGCCGGAACGAGGCGTGCAGGCGCCGATCGCGTAGCGCGGTCCGGGTCAGGTGGTCCCGTCCGCTGCTGTGCAGTGACTCGGCGAACCAGTCCGCTTGCGGCGCAACGGGTTCGAAGGTCTCGCCGGAGGTTGCGGGTGTGCCGTCCCGGACCGCGTCGGTGGCCGCCAGGGTGGCCAGGTGCAGCAGTTCGAAGGCTCCGCAGCGTTCGTCGGCCGGGGCCAGGCCGGCCGCGAAAGAGACCGTCACGAAGCTGTCGGCGCAGCGCATCGGCTCGTTCAGCAGCGCGGTGATCCGGGTGACCTGAGGGCCGGCCCCCTCCTCGCCCAGACCCTCGAGCAGCACCGCGAACGTGGTCTCGCCGAGCTGCGCCACGCCGTCCTGCGGGGGGAGCCAGGCCCGTAGCCGGCGCAACGTGTGATGGGCGATCTCGGCCGCGGCCTCCACACCGAGCTGCGACTCGATCGCCGCCGAGTCGAGCACCTCGAGCACCAGCAGGGCGACGTCGCCGCCGACCAGGTCGCGGTTGGCCAGCGCGGTCTCGGTGACCGCGACCAGTTCGGCGCGGTCGAGCACCGCAGGACGCCTCGGCCTCGGCACGTCGGCACCGTTCGGCAGCGCCCCGAGTTCGCTGGCGATCGCCCAGGCCGCGACGTCGGGGGTGAGCGCGACCGAGCGCCGCCGGGCCCGCGCCGTGGTCAGCGCCAGGATCGGGACGGCCAGCAGGACTGCGGTCGCGACGGTGATCGCCATCGCCGCCACCAGCGGGTTCGCCGGGTGCGGAAGTTCCGGCCGGACCAGCAGCAGGGTCGCGGTGAGCCCGATCAGCGCCACCGCCAGGATGCCTCCGGCGACGATGCCGCGATGGATCCGGCGGGCCCGCCGGGCGTTCAGGGCGACCAGGTCGCCGGCCGGGGCGGCGTTGCCGAGCAGGTGCTCGATCGCCGCCGAGGCGCTGGGTGAGACCACCACGGGGCTCGTCGCCGGTGGCAGGGTGGGCATCGTTTCGGCCATGGGCGCTCCCGCGAGGACAGCAGGGCATCCGCCACACCCTGTCTGCCTCGACTCGGACGCCGGGGGCGCCTGCTTTAGCCTGGAGCGGTGAATCCGATCGCGGTGTACTTCTTGGCCCGGCTCGCGGTGTTCGTGGTGGTTCTTGCCGTTCTGGTGCTGGCCGGCGCCCGGGGAGTGCTCGCAGTGGGCGGCGCCGCGCTGATCTCGTTGATGCTCTCGTACCTGTTGCTGCGCAAACTGCGCTACAACGCCACCAACCGGGTGCAGACCCGGGTGGAGACCCGCATCCAGCGCAAGGCCGACAAGCGCGGCGATACCCCCGAGTGACCAGGGCCAGTACGAGTGACCGCGGTCAGTGGCTGAGGGCCAGGCCGATCCCGAGCAGCACCGCGTAGACGAGTTCGAGGCGTCCGGTGGCACCGAGCACCGGGATCAGGTCGCGTCCGGCGGCTCCGCGCAGCACGGTGCGCACCGGAGCCAGGGCCAACGGCGCGGCGATCAGGGCCAGGGCCGCCCAGGGGTGCCGGACGGCGATCGCGGCGACCAGCACGAACGGGACGACCAGCAGCACCAGGTAGAACCGCCGGGTGGCCGCAGCGCCCATCCGCACGGCGAGGGTGTTCTTGCCGACGAGTTCGTCGGTGGGCACGTCGCGCAGGTTGTTGGCCACCAGCAGGGCGCACGAGATCGCGCCGATGCCGACCGCGCAGGCCACCGAGGTGCCGTTGATCCGCAGGGTGAGGGCGTAGACGGTGCCGAGCACGGCGACCAGGCCGAAGAAGACGAAGACGAACACATCGACCAGCCCCAGGTACCCGTACGGGTTCTTGCCGCCGGTGTAGAACCAGGCGGCGAGGATGCAGGCCAGACCCACCGCGATCAGCCACCACTGGCC
>DAIOVT010000376.1:0-4369 GCA_036758885.1 Kineosporiaceae bacterium | reverse complement strand
GTCCGGCGGCATGGGTGCGGGACTCGCCGGCCAGCAACCAGGCCAGCACCGCGACACCGCGCCGGGCCAGCCGCTCACCGGCGTAGAGCGCGTCACCGCCGTTGTTGCCCGACCCGACCAGCAGCAGCACCCGCCGTCCGGCCACAGCGCCGGTGCGGGCGCGCAGTTCCCGGGCGCAGATCGCGGCCAGGGCGGCCGCGGCACGCTGCATCAACACTCCCTCGGGCACCTGGGCCAGCCGCTGGGACTCGGCGGCACGGATCTGCGCCACCGGCCAGGCACGCACGCTCGACGACACCGCTCAGCCCCGCTCTCTCGACCCTCGCCCGCTCAGCTCTCGGCCACCACGACCGCACTGGCGATCCCGGCGTCGTGCGAGATCGACAGGTGCAGCGAGGACACCCCGAGCTCGGCGGCGCGCGCGGCGACCGTGCCGGAGATCTCCAACCGCGGCTGACTGTGATGCGGACGCACCACCACCGCGTCGTGCCAGTTCATGCCGGCACCACCGGCGAGCGCCTTGACCAGCGCCTCCTTGGCGGCGAAACGCGCTGCGAGCGAGGCGATCGGCAGATCCCGCTCACTCTCGGTGAAAAGCCGCTCACGTAGCGCCGGGGTGCGCTCGAGGGTGCGCTCGAACCGGGCGATCTCGACCACGTCGATACCCACTCCGACGATCATCGCGTGGCGCCAATCGGGTGCATGCGCTCAGCGTAAAGGTGTGATCCGACACTCTCGACCGTCTCGACCGGGCGCCACGGAAAGGCAAAATGCCGCCCATGGATCCGTACGTGGAGCTGGAGCGCGCCGCATGGAGCAAGCTCGCCGACTCCACCCCGCTGACGCTCTCCGAGACCGATCTGCAGCGACTCGGCGGCCTGGGCGATCGGGTGAACCTGGCCGAGGTCGCCGAGGTCTACCTGCCGTTGTCCCGGTTGATCGACCTGCACATCGCCGCCTCCCGCGAGCTGCACATGGTCACCGCGCGGTTCCTCGGCGACTCCCTCGCCGACCGCCGCGAGGGCCGCCTCGTCGAACGCACCCCGTTCGTCATCGCGGTGGCCGGTTCGGTGGCCGTGGGCAAGTCGACGACCTCTCGCCTGTTGCGCGAGCTGATCTCGGCCTGGCCGCGCACGCCGCGGGTCGAGCTGATCACCACCGATGGCTTCCTGCTGCCCAACGCCGAACTCGAACAGCGGAACCTGTTGCACCGCAAAGGCTTTCCCGACTCCTACGACCGAAAGGCGCTGTACCGGTTCGTCCGCGACGTGAAGTCCGGCGTGCCCGAGGTGAGCGCACCGGTGTACTCGCACCTGACCTACGACATCGTCCCCGACGAGCGGGTCGTGGTGCGCAGCCCGGACGTGCTGATCATCGAGGGGCTCAACGTGCTGCAACCGGCGCCGTACCTGACCGGGGTGCGGCTGCGCGGCCGGAACGTGATGGCGCTGTCCGACCTGTTCGACTTCTCGATCTACGTGCACGCCAAGCAGAAACACATCGAGCGCTGGTACGTCGAGCGGTTCCTCGAACTGCGCCGCACGGCGTTCACCGATCCGAACTCCTACTTCCATCGCTACGCGGCGCTGACCGACGAGCAGGCCCGCGCCCGGGCCCTGCAGCTGTGGTCGGACATCAACGCCCCGAACCTGGAACAGAACATCCGGCCGACCAAGGGCCGGGCCCGGGTGGTGCTCACCAAGGGCCCGGACCATGCCGTGACCACGGTTCGGCTGCGCAAGATCTGACGCACGACCCGATCGACACCGCCCGGGTCACTAGCCTCGTGCGCATGTTGCACACCCTGGCGGTGTCCGGGTACCGGTCGCTGCGCTCGATCGTGCTGCCGCTGAGCCCCCTGACCGTGATCACCGGCGCCAACGGCAGCGGCAAGTCGTCGGTGTACCGCGCCCTGCGGCTGCTCGCCGACTGCGGCCAGGACCGGCTGATCGCCTCGCTGGCCCGTGAGGGCGGGCTGGCGTCGGCGCTGTGGGCGGGGCCGGAGAGCCTGGCCGGTGCCCGGCGCGGAGAGCGGGTGCAGGGCCTGCGCCGCACCGGTCCGGTCTCGGTGCAGCTGGGGTTCGCCGGAGACTCCTTCGGCTACCTCGTCGACCTCGGTCTGCCCGCACCGTCGCGCACGGTGTTCGAGCGCGACCCCGAGATCAAGCGCGAACTGGTCTTCACCGGTCCGGTGATGCGTCCGGCCTCGACCCTGGTGCGCAGGATGCGTCCGAACGTGCAGGTCCGCGAGGACCGTCAGTGGCGGGTGCTGATCGACCGGCTGCCGCCGTATCGCAGCATGCTGTCCGAGTTCGCCGACCCGATGGGCACGCCCGAACTGCACGCGCTGCGGCACGAGATCCGATCCTGGCGCTTCTACGACGGCTTCTCCGTCGACCAGTCCTCCCCCGCCCGGCAGCCGCAGGTGGGCACCCGCACCCCGGTGCTCGCGGCCGACGGCGCCGACCTGGCGGCCGCAGTGGCGACCATCCTGGAATCGGGGCGACCGGACCTCGCCCGCGCCGTCGCCGACGCCTTCGACGGCTCCGAGCTGGAGGTGATCGTGGACGGCGGCTTCGACCTCGCCCTGCGTCAGCCCGGGATGTTGCGGGCGTTGCGCACCGCGGAGTTGAGCGACGGCACCCTGCGCTTCCTGCTCTGGGCCACCGCGCTGCTGAGTGTCGATCCACCGTCGCTGATGGTGCTGAACGAACCCGAGACCTCGCTGCACCCGCAGTTGCTGCCGCCGCTCGGCCGGCTGATCGCCGCTGTCGCCGAGCGGACCCAGGTGCTCGTGGTCTCGCACTCGCGCACGCTGATCGACCACCTCGACACCGATGCCGAGATCGAACTGGTCAAGGACCTCGGTGAGACCGCTATCGCCGGGCAGGGACTGCTCGGGCGGCCGCCCTGGGAATGGGGCAGCCGCTGAACCGCCGAACCGGCCGGAACGCTAGAGCGCCAGACGCTCCCGGACGACGCCGGCCAACCGGTCGGCGAGCTGATGGGCCTGCTCGGCGTCGGCCGCCTCGACCATCACCCGCACCATCGGCTCGGTACCCGAGGGGCGCAGCAGCACCCGGCCGGAGTCGGCGAGTTCGGCCTCGGCGGTCGAGACCGCTTCCGCCAGAGCGGGATCGAGAGCGGCACCGGCCGCCCGCGACTTGTCCACGCCCCTGACGTTGACCAGTACCTGCGGCAGCCGGCGCATCACGGCGGCCAGTTCGGCCAGGCTCTTGCCGGTCGAGGCGACCCGGGCCAGCAGATGCAGACCGGTGAGTACCCCGTCGCCGGTGGTGGCGTGCTCGAGCAGCAGCACATGACCCGACTGCTCGCCGCCGAGCGAGTAGTTGCCCCGGCGCATCTCCTCGAGCACGTACCGGTCACCGACCGCCGTCTGGGCCACGGTGATCCCGGCGTCGCGCATCGCCAGCAGCAGCCCCAGGTTGCTCATCACGGTGGCCACCAGCGTGTTCTCCCGCAGCCGGCCGCGCTCGGCGAGGTCGAGCGCGAGCACGGCCATGATCTGGTCGCCGTCCACGATGTTGCCCTCGTGGTCGACGGCCAGGCAGCGGTCCGCGTCGCCGTCGTGGGCGATGCCGGCGTCCGCGCCGTGGGCGAGCACCGCGGCCTGCAACGGTTCGAGGTGCGTCGAACCGCAGCCGTCGTTGATGTTCAGACCGTCCGGCGAGGCACCGATCACGACCACCTCGGCGCCGGCCGCGCGCAGCGCCGCCGGGGCGGCGAGGCTGGCTGCACCGTTGGCGCAGTCGAGCACCACCTTCAGCCCGTCCAGCCGGTGCGGCAGCGAGGCCAGCAGCATGTCGACGTAGCGCGTGGTGGCGTCGGTCATCGGGGTGACCCGGCCGACACCGGCGCCGGTGGGCCGCTGCCAGGGGGCGCCGAGGCGCTTCTCGATGGCGTCCTCGACGTCGTCGGGCAGCTTGTGACCGCCCTTGGCGAAGAACTTGATCCCGTTGTCCGGCATGGCGTTGTGCGAGGCGGAGAGCATCACGCCAAGGTCGGCGTCGAGGTCGGCGACCAGTGCCGCGACCGCCGGGGTCGGCACCACGGCGGCGTCGTGCACGTCGACACCGGCGCTGGCCAGACCAGCGATCACGGCCGCGGAGAGGAACTCCCCGGAGGCACGTGGATCACGCCCGACGACGGCGCAAGGCCGGTGCCCGGAAAAGGCACCGGCCTCGGCGAGTACGTGGGCGGCACTGACCGACAGATCGAGGGCGAGCTCCGCGGTCACCTCGCGGTTCGCCAGCCCCCGGACGCCGTCGGTCCCGAAAAGACGGCCCACCCCCGGGTCAGCGCTTGCTGTACTGGGGAGCCTTGCGGGCCTTCTTGAGACCGGCCTTCT
>DAIOVT010000375.1:0-4369 GCA_036758885.1 Kineosporiaceae bacterium | reverse complement strand
GGCGGTCTCGACGTCGTCCACCCATTTGACCGCGTTCGGCTGCGACGGGTCGAAGACCGATCCGATCCGGCGCACCCGCGGTTGCACGCCGAGCACCTGGGCCAGCTGCTCGGCCGGGTCGACGTAATCGGTACTGCCCGTGACGTTTCCGCCGGGCTGTTGCAGATTCTGGGCGACCTTGGACCCGACCGGGTCGGCCATGCCGAGGCTGACGATCGGCCGCTGTTTCTCCAGTTGCGCCAACGCCAGGGTCGCCGCCGTGCCCAGCACCATGAACAGTTGGTCGTCGCTGTCGACGAAGGCCCGGGCGATGTTCTGGACGGCGGTGGCATCGCCCTGGGCATTGCGCTCGGTGAAGCGGACGTCCGCCGCGGACCGGCCCGACGCTGCCAGGAATCCCTCCCGGGCGCCGGTCACCGTCTCCCGGACCGCGGGGGCGTCCGCGATCACGAAGACCCCGATCCGGTCGCAGGTGCTGCTCTCCCCGGCGGAACTGCCGTCCGCCTCCGACCCGGTACCGCCGCAGCCCGCGGTCAGCGCGGCAAGGGCGATCGCCAGGACGGCGGCCGAGCGCCGTCGCCTGTTCGCTGATCGGTCGATCCGTCGTCCCCGCATCGCGGCCCCCTGTGATATCCGGACGAAACTCCCCGTTGAGAATCCCGAAGGGCGCTGACTTGACCCGATATGCGGGAGTTTGCGCCGGTATGTGTTCAACGTCAAGCGATCTTGATCGCGGGCCTCCCGGGCGGCTCCGGGGCCGTGATGATCACGCCGGGGGTGGGGTGTGCTCGACCCGTATCCTTTGCCGGTGAGTGTTGCGGTGCGGGTGATCCCCTGTCTGGACGTCGATGTCGGCCGCGTGGTCAAGGGCGTCAACTTCGTCGATCTGCGCGACGCCGGTGACCCGGTCGAACTGGCCCGGCGCTACGACGCCGAGGGCGCCGACGAGCTCACCTTCCTCGACGTCACCGCCTCCTCCGACTCCCGCGCGACGACCTACGAGATGGTCTCCCGCACTGCCGAGCAGGTGTTCATCCCGCTGACCGTGGGCGGTGGCGTGCGCACCGTCGAGGACGTCGACCGGTTGCTGCGCGCGGGGGCCGACAAGGTCGGTGTGAACACCGCCGCGATCGCCCGGCCGCAGCTGATCGCCGAGGTCGCCGACCGGTTCGGGGCGCAGGTTCTGGTGCTCTCCCTGGACGCCCGCCGCTGCCCCGAGGGGGTGCGTACCGACTCCGGCTACGAGGTGACCACCCACGGCGGACGCCGCGGCACCGGTATCGACGTGATCGATTGGGCGGCAAGGGCTTCGGAGCTGGGGGCAGGCGAGATCCTGCTCAACTCGATGGACGCCGACGGCACCAGGTCGGGCTTCGACACCGAGATGATCGCCGCCGTGCGGCGCGAGGTGTCGGTGCCGTTGATCGCCAGCGGGGGAGCGGGCGAACTCGCACACTTCGCCCCGGCCGTCGCGGCCGGCGCCGACGCGGTACTGGCTGCGAGTGTCTTCCACTTCGGCCAGTTGCGCATCGGCGAGGTCAAGCAGGCGATGGCCGCCGCCGGGATCACCGTGCGAGAGGTCAGATCGACAGAGTGATCTCGCGGAAGGCCTTCAACTGCTCCACCGGGCCGGTCAGTTCGACCTGGGCGGCGCTGGTGCGTCCGCTGACGTAGAGCAGCAGTTCACCGGGCTCTCCGTGCAACCGCACCGGCACCCCGGCCTTGCCGGTGGCGATCTCGGCGCCGTCCATCCTGACCAGCCGCACCGGCACCGGCGAACGCCGCAGCGCCAACTTGGCGAAGAACGACAGGTCGCGCCAGATCGCCTCGGAGAGTTCGGGTTCCAGCATGCGCGGGGTCCATTCCGGCGTCGCGCGGCGAACATCCTCGGTGTGGATGAAGAACTCGCCCAGGTTCATCCGCTCGTCGATCACCGAGACGGTGAACGGGTTCAGTCTCGGCGGGCCGAGCCGGAAGTCGTCGACCAGCGCGTCGTAGGGACGCGACCGCAGCTCGGCGTCGACCTTCTTCGCGTGCGCCGCGAGGAAGGGCACCATGCGGCTGATCGACGCGTCCGGACGGCGCTCCCGGGTCAGCAGGTGCACGACCAGGTCGAGGGTGGTCCAGCCCTCGCACAGGGTGGGTGCCTCGGGACCGGCGGCGGTCAGGGCGTCGGCGAGGGCCTGGCGTTCATGGCTGCTGTGGGTTCCCATGGATGACAGGATCGCATTCGTGACTGACACGCTTGCCCAGCAGCTGCACGAACAGCTGCGCTGGGACGCCGCCGGGCTGATCTGCGCCGTCGTCCAGCAGCACGACTCCAAGGACGTGTTGATGGTCGGCTGGATGGACGCCGAGGCGCTGCGGCGCACCCTTTCCGAGGGCCGGGTGACCTTCTGGAGCCGCAGCCGGCAGGAGTACTGGCGCAAGGGCGACACGTCCGGCCACTTCCAGTACGTCAGGTCGGTGCATCACGACTGCGACGGAGACGCGCTGCTGGTGGTCGTCGACCAGGTCGGCGCCGCCTGTCATACCGGCGCCTGGTCCTGCTTCGAGGCCGGTGAACTGCCGGTGACGGGCACCCGATGAGCCCGGCCGCACCCGCGTCGTCCGGCCCGGCGGCCCAGGGACGGCGCTCCCTCGGCCGGCTGCTGGTGATCGCGCTCGGGCTGGCCGGCGCCCTGGTCTGCTGGTCGCAGTACAGCCGCACCTGGATCATCTCCGAGGCCACCGCGGCGGCCCTGCTGCCCGGCGAACTGAAGGGCAGCCAGGTGCTCGCGGTGCTGCCCGCCGTCGCCCTGCTGACCGTGGCCTGCTGCGTCGCGATCGCCCTGGCCGGGCCGATCCCGGCCCGGCTGCTGGGGCTGGTGCTGGTGCTGGCCGGTGCGTACACCGGCTGGACGGCGCTGGCCGTGCACTCCGACCCGGCGACCGCGACCGAGCGCGCGATCGCCTCCGGCGGCACGTCGGTGCTGGTCGATCCGGTGTCCGCGGAGCCCACCTCGGCCGCGCTGGTGACCGTCGCCGGCGGTGTGCTGATCGCCCTGGCCGGGCTGTCGGCGCTGGGGCGGGCGGGCGCCTGGCGGCGTCCGTCGTCCCGCTTCGAGCGCGCCGGTACCGAGCCGGACGCCGAGACCGGGCAGAAGACCGGGCAGAGCGGTGCGACCCGCCGTCCGGACCCGCGCGAGGGAACCCCGATCGGTATGTGGCAGGCCCTGGACCGCGGCGAGGACCCGACGCTGGCCGACCCCGAACCGGCTCCGGGAGCCGGCCCCCGGCCCGCCGTCGAGCAGGACGTCGAGCAGACATCCTCCGGCGAACCGGGGCGGCCTCCTCGCGGCGCAGGTCAGATGCCACAATGAGCGACGACGAAGGGAGCCTCCGATGACGGCCGCCGACCGCCAGAACGTGGGTCAGAACGTGGGTCAGACCCCCAAGCAGTACCCGCCAGAGCCCGACTTCGGTCACGACGCCGAGGGCAAGAGTGTCGCCTCGTGGACCAGTGTCTCGATCATCACGCTGGGCTCGTTGATCATGTGCATCGCGGTGTTGATGGGCAGCACCCCGATCTTCGTCGCCGGTGCGGTGGTGATCGTGCTCGGCATCGCTGCGGCGAAGGTGCTCACCTCGATGGGCTACGGCGCCGGCGGGGCACGCTCCGGAGGGCACTGATCACGCTCCGGTCCGGTCTGCCGACCCGATTCGCTGAGGGCTGAATTTCCGGCTCGATTCCGGGTCGAACGGCCCGTCCAGAGCATCGAAAAACAGCGATCGACTGCGAGACGGACCGGGCGTCGGCCGGGTGTCCGGACCGCGCGCGGAGCCGCCGATTCCCGCCCGGGCGCCAACGATCGGTACGATCGGCGCGTTCCGACCGCTGACGGGAGGGGGTCCTCGTGACCGTCCTGGACGACATCATCTCGGGGGTCCGTGAGGATCTGGCCGAGCGTCAGGAGACCGTTTCCCTGGACGACCTCAAAGCACGTGCCGACCGGCGGCCGCCGGCCTTGGCCGCGGAATCGGCGTTGCGTGACGGCGACACGGTCAAGGTGATCGCCGAGGTCAAGCGATCCAGCCCGAGCAAGGGGGCGCTGGCGGCGATCGCCGATCCGGCGGCCCTGGCCCGCGACTACGAGGACGGCGGCGCCACCGTCATCAGCGTGCTGACCGAGAAGCGCCGCTTCGCCGGCAGCATCGCCGATCTGGAGGCGGTGCGGGCCTCGGTGGACATCCCGGTGCTGCGCAAGGACTTCGTCGTCTCCAGCTATCAGGTCTGGGAGGCGCGCGCGGCCGGCGCCGACGTGGTGCTGCTGATCGTGGCGGCGCTCGAGCAGCAGGCCCTGGTCTCGCTGGTCGAACGGGTGCACTC
>DAIOVT010000374.1:0-4410 GCA_036758885.1 Kineosporiaceae bacterium | reverse complement strand
CCGCACCGGTGCTGGTGCTGATGCCGCTGCACTCGGCCGGGCACGGCGGGCTGGTGATGAAACAGCGCAACACCGCCGGCGAACGGTCGGTGTTGATCAACGAGGTGATCGGTTTCGTCCCGGTGACGGGCCGGTTCGGCGCATCCTGGAACGAGGACCGCGGCGCCCTGCTGGTGCGGCTCGATCCTCCAGTCGATCAGCCACTCGATCAGGCAAGCGATCAGGGGGACCGATGAACCCACCGAACGCACTCGTGCCGCACCCGCAGCCGCTCGGCCTGTTCGGTGTCCCGGCCGGGCTGTTGCTGATCCCCGGCGGGGAGCAGACCCGCTGCGCCCGAGAGGAACTCGCCGCGGGACGGCGTCCCCGGACGTGGCCGGAGGAACTCTCCGGGCACCGGCTGGTGCACGAGGGTCTGGACGGTCTCGAGGCGGCGGACGCCTTCACCGGCAGCGACGCCGTGGCCGGTTACAACCGCTGGCTGCTGAACCCCGCGGGCGCCGATCGGGGCGCCGTCCGGGCGGCACTGCCGGCCGCCGTCGCCCCGTTGGTGGACGTCGCCGCGCACACCCTGGGTCTGGCCCCGCCGCCCGACCCGCAGACCCTCGACCCGCAGGTGGCGCCCGAGGTACGGGCGCTGGTGCTGGCCGCCGCGGCCACCGCGCAACTGCAGGACGGCGACACCGACCGGGCGGTGGCGACCATGCTGCGCGGCGCCGACGAGGCCGGCCCCGCACTGCCGGTGCTCGGTGCGGTGTTGCGCGGCAACGCCGGTGTGCTGCTTCAGGAGAAGGGCGAGCTGGACCGCGCCCGTACCGAACTCGGCGCCGCGGTGGCCGGCCTGGCCGGTGCCGATGTCGGCGAGGTGAGCGCCGAGCTGTTGCTCCGGCTCGGGTCGGTGGCGCAGGAACAGGCGGCGGCCGGCGGTGACGGCAGAGCCCTTCTGCAGGAAGCGATCCAGCACTACTACCAGGGGCTGCAGATCGCCGGTGAACAGAGCCTGCCGTTCCTGTGGGCGTCGCTGACCATGAACCTGGCCACCGCGCATCTGGCGGTGCCGATGAGCACCGCCTCCGACCAGTTGCGGCTCGGTGTCGCGGCCCAGGGGCTGCGCGCCTGCCGCCGGGTGTTCACCGCCGGGGACTATCCGGCGCAGTGGTCGACGGCCACCCTGAACCTGGCCAACGCGCTGGTCTACACCCCTTCCACGCACCAGGGCGACAACCTGGTCGAGGCGGTCGAGCTCTACGAGGAGGTGCTGGCCTCGGGCGTGCGCGACGACGACCCGCTGGGCCGGGCCCGGCTGCTCGCCAACCAGGGCAACGTGCTCGCCCACCTCGGCGCCTTCGAGGCCGCCCGGGGCAAGCTGGTCGAGGCCCGGTTCCTGTTCGAGGCGCATCTCGACCACGACGGCGCCACCACCGTGCGCGGTCTGCTCGACGAGCTGGCCCGAACCGAGCGGCAGGCCGCTCCGGACGGGGCCGCCGGCGCGGACGAGACCACTGACGAGGCGGCGGCCGAGGCCGCGGCGCTGGCCAGGGCGGCCGAGCAGATGTCCCGGATCCCGCAGCACGACGGCGCGTTCAGCTCGGGCATGGGGGTGCGCGTCGTCCCGGCCACCTCGCTGGACGCCGCTCCCCCGCCCAAGCCCAAGGTCACCGTGGTCGACCCGGCGACCCGGCCAGGAGGTACCCGATGACCAGCTCCGGCACGACCACCCGCGCGACCGGCCCCGCACCCGGTCCTGCGCCCGCCGACGACCTCGACCTGCAGGCCGGCCGGCTGGATGCGGCGATGCGCCGGATCGACGACCTCGAACCGGCCGCCCGGGCCGCCGTCACCGAGGCGCTGGAAGCGCTGAACACGTTGCACCGCAACGGACTCACCACGGTGGTGCGCACCCTGCGCGACGACGACCGCGGCCGGGAGCTGCTCTACGCCCTGGTCGACGACCCCGGGGTCCGGATGCTGCTGTCGATGCACGGGCTGATCCGCCCCGACCCGGTCACCCTGGCCCGGCAGGTGCTCGAGCGGGTGCGCCCGCAACTGCGCTCGCACGGTGGCGACGTCGAGCTGAGCCACCTCGACGACTCGATCGCCTACGTGCGCCTGCAGGGCGCCTGCAACGGGTGCTCGATGGCCGCGGTGACCATGCGCGACGGCGTCGAGGAGGCGTTGATCGCCGGGGTGCCGGGGCTGCGCGGTGTCGAGGTGCTGCCCAACGAGCCGGAACCGACGCTGATCCCGATCAGCGGGCTGACCGTGCGCCGCTCCGCCGACTCGTCCGCCGCGGGCCCCTCCGCCGCGGGCCCCTCCGCCGCGGACTCCGCCTCGGTCCGTGCGGAGATCGACGCCCTGCTCGCCTCGGGTTGGTGCCGGGCCGTGCCGGTCGACGCGGTGCCCACCGGCGAACTGCTGGCGCTCACCCTGCAGCCCGCCGACAGCGCGAGTCTGCCGGCGATCGTGGTCAACCTCGACGGACGCCTCACCGCCTACGTCAACGAGTGCGCGCACCAGGGCCGCCCGCTGGACGGCGCCCTGATCGACGCCGGCGAGGGCACGCTGACCTGCCCGTGGCACGGGCTGTGTTACGACGCCACCAGCGGCGAGTGCCTGACCCTGCCCGGGGCCCAGCTGATCCAGCTGCCGCTGCGATTGCTGGACGGCGTGGTCTACCTACGTCCCGACGGGGTCTGAGATGCGGGTGCGGGTGGTGCCCGCGGGCTCGTCCGGCGACTGGACGGGCCCGGTACCGGGAGCTGCCGGAACGCAGGCGCGCCTCGACCGGCCCGGCTGGCCGGGCTGGCGGCCGCGGGCGGTGCTCGGTGCCCCCGCCCCCGGCGGGCTGCTGCTGCCACCGGCGCATCCCACCGCCGCCTGGTTGTACGGGCCCCGCGGGGTCTGGGTCGACGACGACCTGGTGATCGTGGCCGACACCGGTAACCACCGGGTGCTGATCTGGTACGGCGTGCCGGAGCAGGACGGCGTTCCCGCCGACGTCGTGCTCGGCCAGACCGACGAGGTCACCGAGGGGCCGGCCGCCGGCGGCACCGGGCCGGCGAACGGCATGCACATGCCGTGCGGGGTACTGCGGGACGGCGACCAGCTGGTCGTCGCCGACGCCTGGCACCACCGGCTGCTGGTCTGGCAGAGCCTGCCCACCCGCACCGGTACACCGCCGGATCATGTTCTCGGCCAAGGCGATCCGGAGTCGGTGGAGCCGAACGCCGGCGGCGAACCGGACGCCGGCTCGTTCTACTGGCCGTTCGGCATCGCCCTGATCGGGGGACGCCTGCACGTCGCCGACACCGGCAACCGCCGGGTGCTGATCTGGAACGACGGCATCCCCGAACCGGGCGAGCCCGCCGACGTCGTGCTCGGCCAGGCGGACGCCCGCAGCCGCGAGGAGAACCGCGGCGGCCCGGCCGCGGCCGACTCCTTCCGCTGGCCGCACGCCTTCGCCTCGGGCGGCCCCGGCGGCGCGGCACTGTGGGTCGCCGACGCCGGCAACCACCGGGTGCTCGGCTGGCGCACCCCGCCCGAGCGGGACACCCCGGCCGACCTGGTTCTCGGCCAGGCCGATTTCACCACCGCCACCGAGTTCCCCTACGTCTCGCAGTTCGAACGGCTCCGCTTTCCCTACGCGATCGCCTCCGGCGCAGGCGATCTCGCGATCGCCGACACCGCCAACAACCGGGTGCTGCTGCAACCCGGCGGGCTGGACACGCTGCATCCCCGGATCGCCCTGGGCCAGGGCGATCTGGTCGCCAACGGCGAGAACCGCTGGACCGAGGTGGCCGCCGACACCCTCTGCTGGCCCTACGGCCTGCACTGGCACCGCCGTGGTGAGCGCACCGGGCTGCTCGCCGTGGCCGACTCCGGCAACAACCGGGTGGTGCTCTGGGCGGAGGAGGGGCCGTGACCGTGCAGCAGTTGGTGCGCCGCCGGCTGATCGTGCAGGGCGTCGTGCAGGGGGTGGGCTTCCGGCCCTACCTGGCCCTGCTGGCCGGCGAGCTGGGCCTGGCCGGCAGCGTGCACAACGACAGCACCGGCGTCGAGGTCGAGGTGGAGGGACCGGCCGCGGCGGTGGACCGCTTCGAGCGCCGGCTGCCGGTCGAGGCGCCGCCCCTGGCCCGGATCGAATCGACCACGGCGGTCGACCTGGACCCGTTGGGCCAGAACGAGTTCCACATCGACAGCTCCACCTCCCTGCCCGGACGGCGCACCGTCGTACCGCCGGACAGCGCCCCCTGCCCGGCCTGCCTGCGCGAACTGGGCGACCCTGCCGACCGCCGCTACCGGCACCCGTTCATCACCTGCACCCACTGCGGACCGCGGCTGAGCATCATTCTCGACCTGCCCTACGACCGGGCCGCGACGACGATGGCCGACTTCGGGATGTGACCGGTC
>DAIOVT010000373.1:0-4412 GCA_036758885.1 Kineosporiaceae bacterium | reverse complement strand
TGCCGAACGCCCGCCTCCCGGGTGTACGACGAGGCCAGCAACCCCAGCGCGTCGTCGCTCACCTCGACCTCACCCGAGGTCAGCCCGGAACGCTCCAACTGCCTGGGCAGCAGGTGATCCCGGGCGATGGCGACCTTCTCCTGCTCGGTGTAACCGTCGAGCCGGACGACGTCCATACGGTCGAGCAGCGCGTCGGGAATGGTCTCGGCCACGTTGGCGGTGGCCAGGAACAGCACGTCGGACAGGTCGAGGTCGAGCTCGAGGTAGTGGTCGCGGAAGGTGTGGTTCTGCGCCGGGTCGAGCACCTCGAGCAGCGCCGAGGCGGGGTCGCCGCGGTAGTCGGAACCGACCTTGTCGATCTCGTCGAGCAGCACCACCGGGTTCATCGACCCGGCCTCCTTGATCGCCCGGACGATCCGGCCCGGCAGCGCGCCGACGTAGGTACGCCGGTGGCCACGGATCTCGGCCTCGTCACGGACGCCGCCCAGCGCCACCCGCACGAACTTGCGGTCCAGCGCCCGGGCCACGGACTCACCGAGCGAGGTCTTGCCGACCCCGGGCGGCCCGACCAGGGCCAGGACGGCGCCCGAGCCGCGCCCGCCGACGACCTCCAGGCCGCGGGAGGCACGCCGGGCGCGGACCGCCAGGTGCTCGACGATCCGGTCCTTCACCTCGTCGAGTCCGGTGTGGTCGGCGTCCAGAACCTCACGCGCAGAAGCGATGTCGGTGCGGTCGGTGGTGTGCGTCGTCCAGGGAAGTTCGAGAACGGTGTCCAGCCAGGTACGGATCCAGCCGCCCTCCGGCGATGCGTCCGGGGTGCGCTCCAACCGGGACGCCTCCCGCAACGCGGCCTCGCGGACCGCCTCGGGCAGGTCGGCCGCCTCGATCCGGGCGGTGTAGTCGGGGGCCTCGGCGTCCTCGCCCGAGATCTCCCCCAGCTCCTTGCGGATCGCCGAGAGCTGTTGCCGCAGAACGTATTCGCGCTGCGACTTCTCCATGCCCTCGCGAACGTCCTCGCGGATCTTCTCGCTCACCTGCAGCTCGGCGAGGTAGCTGCGGGCCCGCTCGAGCAGACCGGTCAGCCGGGTCTCGACGTCCGGAGCCTCGAGCAGCGTCAGCTTGGCGGCGGTGTCCAGCCAGGTGGCGTAGCCGGAGGCGTCGGCGAGTTCGGCCGGGGTGTTCATCCGCTGCACGGCGTCCAGCACCTGCCAGGCGCCCCGTTCCTGCAGGATCGAGGTGAGCAGAGCCTTGTACTCCTTGGCCAGCTCGCGGGCCCTCGGTGTCGGGGCCGGCTCCTCGATCGGTTCGACGGCCACCCAGAGCGCTGCGCCGGGGCCGACCGCCCCGCCGCCGATCCGGGCGCGGGCGGTGGCGCGCAGCACGGCCGCCGGCTCACCGGAGGGCAGCCGGCCGATCTGGGTCACCTCGGCGACGGCGCCGATCACGCCGGTGTGGTTCTCCACCCGGGGCACCAGCAGCAGACGCAGCGGTACCTCGGTCTCGTTCGGGGTGTTGCCGGAGGAATCGGTGGCCGCCGCCCGTGCGGCGTCCACGGTGGCCTGCGCCGCGGCGTCCAGCTCGACCGGGACGACCATGCCGGGCAGTACGACGATCTCGTCGAGGAAGAGCACCGGCAGTGTGGCGACCGTGCTGGTGCCGGGGCCGCCGTCCGGCATGGGGTGCGAAGTCATGACGCTGGTAACGCTGATTACCTGATTACACTTCCCACCCGGCCCGGCCCCGCGCTCAGCCCAGAGCGAACGCCGGCCAGCTCGGCGGCGTCCACCAGTTCGGCGATCACCGAGCCGACCCGGGCCGGGCTCAGCCGGGCACCGTGCGGCTCACCGACATAGAGCACGTCGACCGCCTGCCCGGCGTAGGTCGCCACGTGCGCCGAACGCAGGTCGGCCCCCGCCGCGGTGAGCGCCTCACCGAGGGCGTGCAGCAGCCCCGGCCGGTCGGCGGCCCGCACCTCGATCACGGTCATCTCCTGCGAGGCGCCGGGCAGCAGCACCACCCGGGGCTGGGCCAGCGCCGAGATCATCGGCCGGTAACCGGCATCCCGGCGGTGCAGCCGGTCGAGCACGGTGCGGTCCCCCTCGGCCAGCCGGCGCAGGTCGGTCTCGAGCGTGCTCGGTTCGGGCATCGGCGACGCGCCGGCATCCACGTACCAGGTGTCCACGGCCATGTGCCGCCCCGAACCCGCACTGCCCCAAGCGGTTCCACCGTCGGTCACCGGAATGGTGCGGACCAGGGCCGACTTCACGCTCAGCCGGTGCGCGGCCAGGGTGCCGGCGATCTCGGCGAACAGCCCGGGCCGGTCCGGCGCCACCACGCTGACCGCGTAGAGGTCGTGGAAGGTCGCGATCGCCACGTGCGGGCGGCCGTCGGTGATCACCGCATCGATCAGCAGCTGCTCGCTCTCGCTGATCGGCGCCGGCCCCGGCGGGGCCTCGCCGCGCAGCGCCGAACGGGTGCGCCGCACCAGGTCGTCGACCAGCCGGGTGCGCCACGGCGTCCAGGCCACCGGACCCACCGCTCGCGCGTCGGCCTCGGTCAGCGCCCGCAGCAGGTCGAGCACGTCACCGCTGCCGTCGACCGCCTGCACCAGCGCCTGCACCGTGCGCGGGTCGTCAGGGTCGCGGCGGGTGGCCAGTTCGATCAGGGTCAGGTGCTCGCGGACCAGCCGCTCGATCACCGCGACGTCCTCCGCGGGCAGCCCGATCCGCCGGGCCAGGCCCGCGGCGATCGGCGCACCGGTCAGCGAATGGTCTTGCGCGCCAGGCAGTTTGCCGATGTCGTGCACCATCGCTGCGAACAGCAGCAGATCCGGCCGGGCCACATCGCGCACCGACCGGGACGCCTCGACCACGGTCTGCACCAGGTGCCGGTCGACCGTGTGCCGGTGCACCGCGTTGCGCTGCGGGCGGTTGCGCACCCCGGCCCATTCCGGGAACCACTTCGTGATCAGGCCGGCCAGGTCGTAGGACTCCCACACGGCCGGCAGCGCCTCACCGGCGGAGAGCAGTTCGAACAGCGCCGCCCGAGCCGGTTCCGGCCAGGGCACAGGCAGCGGCGGCGCCTCGGCGGCGAGGTTCTCGACGGTGACCGGCGAGACCGGCAGACCGGCCTGCACCGCCCGGGTGGCCACGGTCAGCGGCAGCACCGGGTCGCCGGCCGGCCGCACCCCGGTGCCCAGCACCGCCTCGCCGTCGTGCTCGACCACCCCGTTGCCGAGCGGGCGCAACAGCGGACGGCGCGGGCCGGGCCGCAGCCCCATCCGCCGTCCGGGCAGGCTCATCCGGGCCCGGCGCACGGTGACGTCGACGGCCTGGGCGACGATCCGGCCCGCCGCGCAGACGTTGGCGAGCAGTTCGTCGGCGTCGGCCAGACGCAGCCCGGCGGCGACCGCGTCCTGGTCGCTGAGCAGCAACCGGTCGGTGGGGCGGCCGGCCACGGCGTGCAGCATGTCGCGGACGTCGAGCAGTTCCTCGGCGGCGGCGTCCACCGCACCATGCGGCCGGTCGGTCACCCAGCTCGCGGCCAGCGCGCGCAGCACCGTGACGTCACGCAGACCGCCGCGGGCCTGCTTCAGGTCGGGTTCGAGCGCGTGCGCCACCTCACCGAACCGTTCCACCCGGTCGGAGAGCACGTCGAGCAGCCGGGGCAGCCGTTTGCGGATGCCGCCGCGCCAGTCGGCGAGTAACTGCGCCCGGGCCCGGATCACCAGATCGAGGTCACCGGCCAGTGGCCGCAGATCGAGCAGGCCGATACCGGCGGCGGCGTCGGTGGCCGCCACCTCGCGGCACTGGGCGGGTGTCCGCACCGAGTGGTCGAGCCGGATCCCGCTGTCCCACAACGGATACCAGACCTGATCGGCGAGTTCGGCGATCTCGGACGCATCCCGCCGCCCGTCGTGCACCAGCACCAGGTCGAGGTCGCTGAGCGGGCCGGTCTCACGCCGGGCCAGGCTGCCGACCGCGGCCAGGGCCACCCCGCTGCCGGGCCCGAACCCGCCGTTGCGGGCGGGGCGCCGTCCGAACCGTGCCCCGGCGACCTCGAGCACCGGAGCCGAGGTGATGGCGTGCCCCCAGACCTCGACCATCGCCCGCTCCACCAGGTCGGCGGTCTCGGCCCGCCGCCGGGATCCGGGCTGCCCCCCGCGCAGGGCACGGTTGATCGTGTCGTGCCGCAGCTGCCGAAGCGTGCAGACCAGTTCGGCGATCACGTCAGCAGCGTCATTCGAATCGGGCGAATCCGGCACGATGGGCTCCGAGGTCACACCGGATACGGTGCCTTGCGGGTGTTTCGATCAATGCAGGGCGAGGTTACGGCGATGTGACCTCGCCGCGCTCGGCGAACCGGAGGGAGCACGCGGTGTTCGTGAAGATCTGCGGGGTGCGTACGGACGG
>DAIOVT010000372.1:0-4415 GCA_036758885.1 Kineosporiaceae bacterium | reverse complement strand
CCTCTGGGTGAAGTCCTCAGGCATCAGCACGTCGTCCCGGCTGATCTCGTGGATCGAGCCGTGTCCGAGGCCACGCAGCGCCGAGTCGATGCCGCCGCGCATGATGTCGAAGACGTTCTCGACGCCGGCCTGGCCGTTGGCGCCCAGACCCCACAGGTAGGCCCGGCCGATCATCACCGCGCGCGCCCCCAGGGCCAGCGCCTTGACCACGTCGCTGCCGCGGCGGATGCCGCCGTCCATCAGTACCTCGACCTGGTCGCCGACCGCGTCGGCGATCACCGGGAGCACCCGGATCGGGGCCGGGGTGCCGTCGAGGTTGTTGCCGCCGTGGTTGGAGACCGAGATCGCGGTCACCCCGGCGTCGATGGCGCGCTTGGCGTCGTCCACCCGGGAGACGCCCTTGAGCATGAACGGGCCGCCCCACTCCTTGCGCATCCACTCGATGTCCTCCCAGGTCGCGGGTTCGGACATCATCCAGTCGCCGTAGGCGCCGAAGAAGGTGGGGGCGACACCCTCGTCGTTGGTCAGGTTCGGGGCGGTCAGGTCGGGGATCTTGCCGGTCTTGCCGAACTCGAGCAGCCAGGCCGGCTTCAGGGCGACCTCGGGGGCGAACCTGGCCATCGCCTTGATGTCCATCTTCTCGGGGATGGACGGGCTGCCCCAGTCACGGCCGTGCGAGAACGACCAGTCCAGGGTGGCGATCAGGCCGACGGCGCCGGCCGCACGGGCCCGCTCCATGCGCTTGGCCATCACCTCGCGACCGGACATCCAGTACATCTGGAAGAAGGTCTTCGGGTTGGCCGCGATGACCTCCTCGACCGACTTGCTGGCGAACGAGCTGAGCCCGATCGCGGTGCCACGGGCAGCGGCGGCGCGGGCCACGGCGACCTCGCCGTCCGGATGCACGGCCTGCACGCCCGTCGGAGAGATGATCACCGGGAGCGAGATCTCCTGGCCCATCACCGTGGTCGCCTGGTCGCGCACCGAGCGCGCACCGACGACGTGCGGGGCGAACCCGAGCTCACCGAAGGCACCCAGGTTGTCCTCGTAGGAGACACCCCGCTCGGAACCGGCCAACAGGGCCGAGTACACCGACCGCGGCAGTCTGCGCTTCGCCCGTCGCTGCGCTTCCTGCACCGTCTCGAACCAGCCACCCATCGCCACGCCTCCTCAGTTCGCGGATCGTCGGCGATCCCCGTGACTTGTGACGCTAACTCGACTCGGCCCGCGCAGGGACTACCTGAAAGGACGGGCGACGCTGCCGGAGGGACAGCACGGCACTGTCCGGCCGTACCGCTCGCTGGCTCCCGACCAGGGGCCTCAGCGGCCGAGCAGCTTGCTCAGGAAGCCCTTCGGCGCCGGCCCCTGCTCCTTCTCGTGACCGGGGCAGCGCTGCTGCGCCGGGACCTTGCTCATCACCTGGTCGACGTGCTGGCCGCAGCCGGCCCAGGTGGTCTTGCCGCAGGTGGAACAGGTGACCGGACGACACATGGAACTCTCCCTCGCGATCGGGCCGGGCGCTCCTCACGAACGCCTCTCGCTATACCCTAGGGGGTATAGCTTAACGCCGGCACCCGCACCCGCCCACACTCTCGGGGACCACGGCGCGACTCAGGCCAGGGAAAGGAACATCTTCTCCATGGCCGAGACGTCCAGGTCGCCGGAGTCGGAGGTGATGCATTGCCGCAGACCGACCGCGATCACGGCAAAGCCCGCGCGGTCCAAGGCTTTTGACACGGCGGCCAGCTGAGTGACGATCTCCTGGCAGTCCCGGCCCTCGTCGATCATCCGCAGGATGCCGCCGATCTGGCCCTGCGCCCGCTTCAGCCGTTTGACCACCGACTCGAGCTCGTCCCGGTCAAGTTCCACGTCGGCCTCCCGCAGCGATCCTCGGCCATCGGTGGCGGATCCACCGGCCGACCCGAGAATACCCCGCCCGGTATCGCTCAGGAGAAGACGACGGTGCGCGACCCGGCCAGCAGCACCCGGTCCTGGGAGTGCAGCTTCACCGCGCGGGCGAGCACCACCCGCTCGACGTCCCGGCCGATCGACACCATCGTCTCGGCGTCCTGTGCGTGCGAGACCCGGACGACGTCCTGCTCGATGATCGGTCCCTCGTCGAGGTCGGAGGTGACGTAGTGCGCGGTGGCCCCGATCAGTTTGACGCCGCGCTCGTAGGCCTGGTGGTAGGGCTTGGCGCCCTTGAAGCCGGGCAGGAAGGAGTGGTGGATGTTGATCGCCCGCCCGCCCAGCCGGACGCAGGCGTCGTCCGAGAGCACCTGCATGTAGCGGGCCAGCACGACCAGGTCGATCTGATGCTCCTCGATCTGCTCGAACAGCGCCTGCTCGGCCTGGGCCTTGGTGTCGCGGGTGACCGGGATGTGCACGAACGGGATGCCGTACCGCTCGGCGGCGCCGCGGGCGTCCGGATGGTTGGAGATGATCACCGGGACGTCGATCTCCAACTCCCCCAGGTACCACCGGTAGAGCAGGTCGACCAGACAGTGGTCGAACCGGGACACCATGATCGCCACCCGGCAGCGGCGGTCGGCCGGGCGCAGGGTCAACCGGGGCTGATACGGGGCGAGCCGGCCGGCCACGATGTCCTCGACCTCGGCCAGGACCCGGCCGGGGGCGTCGAAGTGGGTTCTGACGCAGAACAACCCGGTGACCGGATCGGAGAACTGGGCGCTCTCGACGATGTTGCCACCGGCAGCGACGACCCCTTCGGCCAGCGCCCGGACGATCCCGGGGCGGTCAAGGCAGGACAGGGTCAGCACGAACGATTCAGACACGCTCGGATTGTTGCAGGCCGAGCCCCCGATGAACACGGATGAACACGGATGAACACGGACTCCTGCGCACGGTCTCGGCGGGCCGATCGACCGCAGCTGCCGGGGCACAGGGAAGCCCGGATCGCGGGCAGCGATCCGGGCTCGGGTGCGGACTCGTCAGGCGACGAGCGGACGCGTGTTCAGGTAGTTGCGGATCGGGGCGGTGTCACCCTCGGGGTTGCGCTCGACCAGCGCGTACAGCTCGGCAAGATCGGACGGCGTGGTGTACGTGGCGAGATCACGGCGGAGCTGTGTCTCCTCCGCGCGCCGGGCCAGCCGCTCCTGGATCCGACGACCGAGACGAGTACGCCCGAAGGACTCACGGATGTCAGTCATGGTTGTCATGACATCTATGTTCCGCCCACCAGCCATGATGCGTCCAATGCCCGCTTCACAGCATAACCATGCGCCCTGGTTATGTATGGGCTCTCGCGCCATCGGACCGCACCACCCAGCCTGCAGCCCGACCGGGCTGACGGCACGCAAACGACGACCGGCGCCGTGAACCCGTTTCCGGGATCGACGACGCCGGCCGCCTCGAAGACCGCGCGCGGAACTCAGAGGTCGTCGGTGCGCTGCTGCGGAATGCCCGCCAACAGTGCACGGACCTCCGACTCTCGGTACCGGCGATGTCCGCCCAAGGTGCGGATCGAGGAGAGCTTGCCTGCCTTTGCCCACCTCGTGACCGTCTTGGGGTCCACGCGGAAGAGTGCCGCCACTTCAGCCGGGGTCAACAGTGGCTCGGCATCAGGCGATCGAGTCGTCATGAGTTCCTCCATACGGGGTGAATCCCCCCGAACCAACATCCATACCATCGTGCAACCAGGCCTGCCCGTTGCGGAGCGTTTTCGCCAGATATCGGCCACTGGCGAGAAATCCGCCCATTCGGCCCACATCGAGTGCTACTTACTCTGACGCTGAGTGATCGGAACACCCCAGCGCGACAACCACGTGCAACCAGGTCGGAACATGGCCGATGTTAGCGGCGAGCGCCGCGATTCCGGACGATGTGTGGCGTTCAAGGCGAAACTCACCCATTCTGTTGAGCTGCCTCTAGGCCGATCGCTGTCGGCGGCGTCGGACGATCGGTCGCGACGGGTGAGGAGAACGCCGGCCGGGGGGACAACCGGGTGGCATGTGACGGATGCCCGGTCCGATCGCCTCGTTCGGCCGCGTCCCGAGATGCCATCGGCCCTGTGGACGATGTACCGTTACGGGCACGAGAGACTGACGACCACATCCGGGGCCCCGCCACTGGGCGCCTGCCCCGGATCTACGTATGAGGGGGTCGACGCCATGGGGCGCGGCCGTCAGAAGGCCAAGCAGACGAAGGTGGCCCGGAGGCTGAAGTACTTCAGTCCGGACACCGACTACACGGCCTTGGAACGCGAGCTTGCCGGCTCGCCGGGCCATGTTTCGCCGGCTGATGACGAAGTCATCGACGACGAGTACGAGGACGACGAGGACGACGGCTACGCAGCCGGCTCCGGTCGTTGACCAGCGTCACTCGGCTCCCGGGGGGAAGAAACCGCAGACGGCTCGCGCCGTCCGGCTTCGTCACCTGATCCCTCGCTGAACCTG
>DAIOVT010000371.1:0-4455 GCA_036758885.1 Kineosporiaceae bacterium | reverse complement strand
CCGCCTCGAACCGGCGGCTCGGGGTGAGTTTCACCAGCATCATCACCGCGCAGGACGTCGGCTCGTACAAGCCGTCGCCGCGAAACTTCGACGCGCTGCTCGCCGAGACCCGGCGCCTGGAGGTGGCTCCGGGTCGGCTGCTGCACGTGGCGCAGAGCCTGTTCCACGACCATGTTCAGGCCAAAGCCCATGGCCTGCAGACGGTTTGGATCAACCGACGGCATGCTGATCCGGGCTGGGGAGCCACCCCCGAGCCACCGGCGCCGGTCACCCCCGACTGGACCTTCACCTCGATGGCCGAGTTCGCCGATGCCGTCGACGCGAGCACCTCTGCGTGATCACGAGGGGGGGTTGGCCCTCGGTACAGCTGATGCAGGATCCTTGGCCGGTGACTGTGAATCTGGGCCTGATCGGCTGCGGCCGGATCGGGCAGGTACATGCCGATTCGATCAACGCGAACGCCGACGCGAGGCTGGTCAGGGTGTTCGACCCGGTCGAGGCATCGGCCCGCACCGTGGCCGACCGCTTCGACACCTCATGGACGACGCGGGTCGAGCAGATCATCGACGATCCGGGCATCGATGCGGTGGTGGTCGCCTCGCCGACGCCGACGCATGTCGAGCTGACCACCCAGGCTGTCGAGGCCGGCAAAGCGGTGTTGTGCGAGAAGCCGATCGACCTCGACGTCGCGACCGTCGACGCCTGCCGCGAGCGGCTCGGTGAGCGCACCGACCGGGTGCTGGTCGGGTTCAACCGGCGTTTCGATCCGTCGTTCGCCGACGTGCACGCGCGGGTGCGGGCGGGCGAGATCGGCGGGCTGGAGCAGCTGATCATCGTCAGCCGCGATCCGGCCCCGCCACCCGCCGGGTACGTGGCCGGCTCGGGCGGGCTGTTCAAGGACATGACGATCCACGACTTCGACATGGCCCGGTTCTTCCTCGGAGAGGTGGTCGAGGTGACCGCGTTCGGATCGAACCTGATCGACCCCGGCATCGCCTCGGCCGGCGACATCGACGGTGCGGTGGTGCTGCTGCGCGGCGCCTCGGGGGCGCTCTGCACGATCACCAACTCGCGTCGCTGCAGCTTCGGCTACGACCAGCGACTGGAGGCGTTCGGCGAACGGGGCATGCTCTCGGCAGCCAACCAGTTGCCGACCACGGTGCGGTTCTCGGGTGCCGAACACACCGAGGCGGCCGCGCCGTATCTCAATTTCTTCCTCGACCGCTACACCCCGGCCTACCGCGCCGAGCTGGCTCACTTCCTGGCCGTTGCGCGAGGCGAGGTGGCGCCGTCCCCGGGTTTCGGCGACGGCCGCGACGCCCTGGTGCTCGCCGAGGCCGCGGGCAAGAGCCTGCGCACCGGGGCTGCGGTACGGGTGGACGGCTCGGTCGCGGGCGGTTCAGCCGCCTAGCTGGCACCCAGCCGCTGTTCGAACTCGGCGATCTCACCGCGGTCGGGGGTCAGCTCAGCGAGCCAGGACGCCGCCAGCGCGGCGCGCCGCTCGCTGTCGAGATGGCTGATCGCCTCGAAGTCGGCCGGGGTGTCGACGACGAAGTAGCCGGCCAGCTCCAGCACCGCGGCGTTCGCCTTCTGCACGGCGTTGCCCGGGTCCGACGTGGTCAGCCGCCTCCGGTCCCGGGGCACCAGGATCGCGATCGGTCCCCGATCGTCCACTGCCGCAACGGTGTTCAGGGTCCGGTGCGGCGGTGCGTCCGCAGGTTGCCAGAGCCGGGCGAGCGCATCGGCCGCGGCGGCCAGCCGCTCGGCGTCCGCAGTCGATGCGTCCCGGAGCACGTAGGCCAGGCCCGGCCAGCCTGGAGCGGTGCGGTGCACCTCGAGACCGCCGATCACTGCCACCGGATCGGGCTCGAGCGGTGCGTCCAGCAGGGGCAGCCGGGCCCGGAGGAACTGGTAGTGCTGATGGAAGATGCTGTTGCCGGCCCAGTGGTTGCAGACGCCGGTCAGCATCGGCGGCGGCTGGGCGGAATACGTTGCGGCGAAACGCTTCTGGTCCTCGGTCATGCTCAGCACCAGGCGGATCAGATCGCCGAACGAGTAGGTGCGAAGCCCCATGTCGAGCACCCGCTCAGCGGGGGGTGGTGCGTCCCAGCCGAGTACGTGGCACAGCGTACGCGGATCACCGACGGGGGCGAAGGTGGCGCCGAAGCGATACCCACGCACCGTGCGCTCGGCCTGCCCCGGTTGGCCGACCACCATCTCGCCGGGGTGCAATCCCGCGACCGAGCAGAAGTTGCACGGTCGCCGGAAGGTGAGCGCGGAACGCAGGTAGTCCCAAACACGTTCTTCATCAACGCTTTCCGGAACGGCGTCACGATCCTGGCCCGGATCGGGCAGCCGGACGACGACATGGACCGCCTCGCCTGCCAGTGACTCCTCGACCTGCGGGTCACTGATCCGGATCCGCGAGTCGGAGAGTTCTACCCGTCGCAAGGCCCCCGTACGGCAGAGCGCCGTCAGCATCCGGCTGAGATCGTCGGCGCTGAGGCCCGCCTCACCCGGGTCGGGCAGCAGCGGGACCGCGACCAGCCCGTCCTCGTGATAGCCGAGTTCGCGCTCGTCGACGTCCGCGGTGAACACACCGGCGGCGACCAGAGCCTCGCGATCGTTGCGGAACCGCCGGATCGGCGCGTGCACGAAGACGTACGGGCACTGGTCGTCGGCCGGCAGGGTTCTCGCTCCCGGTTCTCCCGCAACGAGTTCCAGCGGAATCTGGCCATGGGCCAGATCGTGCAGCCAGGCCTCGGTGACCGCGACGCCCAGGCTGTCCGGTCCGCCGCCGATCCCGCGCTCGGCGGCGCGAGCCACCGCCTCGTCGAACGACAGCCCGCTCACCGCGACAGCCTCCTCGCCACGACAGCTCTCACCACGACAGCTCTCACCACGACAGCTCTCACCATGACCGCTCTCACCATGACAGTGACGGTGTCCGGGTGGGGCCGAGCAGCCGCACGTCGAGTACCTCCGGCGTGCCGTCGCCGTCCCGGTGCACCGCGACGTACCGCCCGGAATTCGCCATGTACATTCCCGCGACGCCCCCGGTGACGTGGAAGAGGTTCGGATCGTCGCCGGCAAGACCCGCGGGCACCAGGAAGAGAACGTAGTCGACCCCCTGCTGCAGCGGCGTGGCCGGCGCCTCGTCCGGCTGCCGGACGACGACCCGGGCCGCCACTGGGCGGAGTGGCTTCCTGTAGATGCCGCTCGGATCGGGGCCGATCGGGTGCTGGGCCAACCCGGGAGGCGCGAACTGGCGGGTCACCAGCACGGTGGCGTCGGTCGCGGGACTGCCGCCGTCCGATGCCTTCTCGCGCGCCACGACCTTGCCCTCGACGACGACCACCGAGTCGCCGATCAGCTCGTCGAGCGAGGTGTAGACGTGGTGCCGGCTCGCCGAGGAAACCCCGGTGCAGGACGTCACGAACATCGAGATCACCAGGAGCGCGAACAACACGACGGACCGGAACCAGCCGTGCTCAAGGGTTCTCATGGGTCGCGCCCCTCCCCCTCGCGTCGAGCCCTCAGCGGCAATTGTGCCTGGCGGCCGGCGATCTCGGTGTCGGTCGGACCCGGGCCGACGCGAGAGCGAACACCTCGGCCCTCGCGGTCACCCAGGTTCCTGAATCACGCCCGGCACGACCGGTCAGGGGCGTCGAGCCACGGGGATGCCCCAGCTCGGTCAAGCAGAGGCAGGCTAGATCAATGGCGATTCGAACATTTGTACGATACAGTGGGAGCATGTCAGCCTCCCCCTCCGTCGCCGAACCGGCCTTGCCGTTGCCGGGCGAGGCATCGCGCCGGATCGCTGCGCTCGAGGCCGAGTTGATGTCGGTGCGGGCGGCATTGGCGGTGGCCGCTACGGTCCGGGGAGACGGGTTGCCGGATTTCCTCGAGGACGCGGGTCCGGCGCAAGCGGAAGAGATCGTCACCGGTTTGGCTGCAGGGTTGCGGCAGGTGTGCGGCGCCGAGCTCAACGCCGCACATGCCCGGGCTCGGGCCGGCGCCACGACCGCGGTGTTGATCGGTGCCGCACTGCAGTACGCGGGTGAACTGCCCGAGGCTGTGGTCGTCGACGCTGCCGCGGCCGCGGCCCGGTTGTCCCGGGCGGCGCTGATCTGGCAGGCCCAACTCACGCAGGCGTTGGCCTGGCGCCGTGAATCCACCGCCACCGAGAACCTCCTCACCACCAGCAGCAGTCATTACGACAGCGTCGAGAGCAGCACCGGCGAGGCCGTTGAGCCGGTGACGGCGGTGGAGGCCGAGGCGTTCGACCGGGAATCGCGTGATCTGGCGTGGCGGTCGGCGGTCGCCGAGTGCGCGATCGCGTCCGGCACCACCGAATCTGTGCTGGCCCGCAACGTCGCCTTCCTCGACCACGACCCCACCGACCCCGATCTGGGCCGGGGAGTATGGCTGGCGGTGCAGACCGGGGACGTCGAC
>DAIOVT010000370.1:0-4456 GCA_036758885.1 Kineosporiaceae bacterium | reverse complement strand
ACCTCGGCGGCGAGCAGCGCCCGCAGGATCGCGATCGCCCGGATCACGTTGCGGCGCTGGGCCGGACGCGAGTCGTGGTTGTTCTCCAGCAGATTCCGCGCCGCGGTCACCGGGTCACCGGGCCGGGCGATCAGATCGAGCACCATCGAGTGGCTGACCCGGAACACCGACCGCAACGGCTCGGGATCGGCCGCGACCAGCCGCTCGTAGGTCTGCTCGCTCCAGTTCACCGTGCCCGGTGCCGGTTTCTTGCGGACGATCCGCTTCAGCTTCTTCTCGTCGCCCGCGGCCCGGGCCACCAGCCGGGCGTTCTCCACCTCGTGGTCGGGCGCCTGCACGACAACCGTTCCGGCAGTGTCGAACCCGGCGCGGCCGGCCCGGCCGGCGATCTGGTGGAACTCGCGGGCGCTGAGATGCCGGCGCCGGGTGCCGTCGAACTTCACCAACCCGGTCAGCAACACGGTGCGGATCGGCACGTTCACCCCGACGCCGAGAGTGTCGGTGCCGCTGATCACGGTGAGCAGACCGTCCTGGGCGAGCTGTTCGACCAGTCGCCGGTAGCGCGGCAGCATGCCGGCGTGATGCACGCCGATCCCGTGCCGCAGCAACCGGTTCAGGGTGTGCCCGAACCCGGCGCCGAACCTGAAGCCGGCGATCCGGGCGGCTATCGCCTCCTTGCGATCCTTGGCCGGGGCGGGCATCGAGGTCAGCGACTGGGCCAGTTCGACGGCCGCGGCCTGGGTGAAGTGGACGACGTAGATCGGCGCCCGCGAGGTCGCCACCAGTTCGGTGATGGTCTCGTGCAAAGGCGTTGTCGCGTAGGAGAAGTAGAGCGGCACCGGGCGTTCCCCGGAGGCGACCACCGAGACCGGCCGGCCACTGCGCCGGAACAGGTCCTCGGCCAGATGCGTGACGTCGCCGAGGGTCGCCGACATCAGCAGCACCTGGGCGTTCGGCATCTCGATCAGCGGCACCTGCCAGGCCCAGCCGCGTTCGGGGTCGGAGTAGTAGTGGAACTCGTCCATCACCACCAGGTCGACACCGGCCTCGGCGCCCTCGCGCAACGCCTGGCCGGCGAGAACCTCTGCGGTGCAACAGATGATCGGCGCCCCGGGGTTCACCGCGGCGTCGCCGGTGAGCATGCCGACCCGCTCGGCGCCGAACATCGCGCAGAGCGCGAAGAACTTCTCCGAGACCAGTGCCTTGATCGGGGCGGTGTAGACCGAACGCCCGCCGGCGGCCAGGGTGGCGAACTGGGCGCCCGCGGCGACCAGCGACTTGCCCGAACCGGTCGGCGTCGCCAGGATCACGTGCTCGCCGCCGAGCAGCGCGATCAGCGCCTCCTCCTGCGCCGGGTACAGGGTCAGACCCTGTGCGTCCGCCCAGTCGGCGAACTCGGCGAAGGCGGCGTCCGGGTCGCCGTCCGCCCGTCGGGCCCGCTGCGCCAGGGCGCCCTGGTCGCCGTCCACTGATTGCACTGCTGCATCCTGACATCCGGGTGGGATATCCACAGGACCGGCCCCGTCGTCCACAGGCCGGCGTCCGGGGTTGCCGCCGGGCCCCCGGTTCGGCCCAGACTCGCGGTCATGGCCGGACCCGTCACGACACCCGCCCCGGCGTCGGGTGCGCACATCATCTGGCAGCGGGTGCTCGACCCGGCGGCGGTGGCCGCCACTGCCGGGTACCGGCTCGACGTGGTCGCCGGGCCGGGAGCGGGCACCAGCGTGCCGCTGCCCGCCCTCGGCGACGAACCCGACCCGGCCGCGCTGGCCGCCGCGGTGCACCGGCTGACCGGGAGCGGCGACCTGCTCGCCGACCCCTTGGACGGCGCCGGGCCGCGCCCGGTAGGCGAACTGCGGCCCGGCCGGTGGCCACCGGGCAGCCAGTTGCTGCGCGGCCCGGTGCGGCTGCTGGTGCGGCACACCGGCGACCTGGTGCCCGCGGCGCTCACCCGGCAGGGCGACGGCAGCCGCCTGGTCAACCCGGCGCCGCACCTGCGGCCTCCCGTGGAAGCGTCCGAGGTGGAGGTACCGGCACCACCGGAACCACCGGTGCTCGACCCGCCGCCGTGGCTGTTGATGGTGTTGCCGCTGTTGATCGCGGTGCCGATGGCGGTGTGGTGGCGCCAGCCCGTCTTCGCACTGTTCGCCCTGCTCGGGCCGTTGCTCAGCGGCGGCCACCACCTGGTCGAGCGCCGCCGCCGGTTGCGCGCCCACGCCGTGGCGACCGACCGGTACCGGGCCGGGTCGGCAGCGGCCGGCGAACGCCTCGAACGGCTCCGCGCGGCGCATCGGGCCGCCCGGCATCACCGTCACCCCGATCTGGCGCTGGTCGCCGCCGCGGCCGGCTGCATCACCGGGGAGCCGTCGAACCTGTTGTGGCACAACAACTTCAGCCGCTCCGGACGTCTCGAGGTACGACTCGGGATCGCCGATCTGCCCTGCCCGGAACTGACCGTCCTGCGGGACCGGCAACGACAGGCCGAACTGTTGCCCGCCGTTCCCCTGGTGATCGACCTGGCCCGTGAGCAGGTGCTGGGCATCTGCGGGCCCGAGCCCGCCCGGAGCTCACTGGCCCGCTCGGTGCTGGGACAGCTCGCGGTCAGCACCTCGCCACGTGAGCTCCTGGTCACCACGCTCTCCCCGGTTGAACTCTGCCCGGTTGAGGTGTCCCCGGTTGCGGTGTCCCCGGTTGCGGTGTCCCCGGGGCCGGCGGCGCCTTCCGGGGACGCCGCCACCTTGTTCGTGATGGACGATCCGAGCCGGCGGCGCCGCTCCCCCGCCGGGGCCGCGGCGTTGCGCGCCGCGCGGACCGGCGCCGGGGCCGGCTCGGGAGCGGTCCTGGTGCTCGCCCTGGCCGGGCGACGGGAGGAACTGCCCGCCGAATGCACCGCGGTGATCGAGCTTCCGACCGGGCCGGGGCACATCGCCGGGGTGCTGCACCGGGATTCGGGGCCGCCGCTGGAGTTCCTGCCCGATCTTCCCGACGAGCGCTGGACGACGGCGCTGCGCGCCTGCCTGGCCGGTCTGCGGGACGCCACGCTGACCGATCGGGCGGGCCTGCCGAGCGCCGTCCGCCTGCTCGATCTGATCGACACCGAGCCCGACCGGATCGCTGCCGCCTGGCTGGCCGACGCGCAGCGGACCAGCGCCGTCGACGGCGCCTGGCGGGTACCGCTGGGCCGCTCCGGCGAGGGCGTCTGGCAGCTCGACCTGGACGCCGACGGCCCGCACATCCTGGTGGCCGGCAGCACCGGTGCCGGCAAGTCCGAACTGCTCTGTTCCCTGGTCGCCGCCCTGTGCAGCCGGCACGGACCGCAACGGCTGACCCTGTTGCTGGTCGACTACAAGGGCGGCACCGCGTTCGGGCCGTTCGCCGAACTGCCCCAGGTGGCCGGAGTGGTCACCGATCTCGACGAGACCGCGGCACGGCGGGTGCTCAGCAGCCTGGGCGCCGAACTGCGCCGGCGCGAGGCGCTGATCGCCGCCGACGCCTCGGCACGGCACCGCCTTCCCCGGCTGATGGTGATCGTCGACGAGTTCCGGGTGCTGGCCGAGGAGCAGCCCGAGTTGCTCGACGGTCTGGTCCGGGTCGCCACCGTCGGCCGGGGCCTCGGGGTGCACCTGGTGCTCGCCACCCAACGGCCGGCCGGGGTGATCAGCCCACAGATCCGCGCGAACACCAACCTGCGCATCGCACTCCGGCTGCGCGACGCCGCCGACTCGCACGAGGTGGTCGAGGCGGCGGATGCCGCAACGATCTCCGCCGGCAATCCCGGTCGGGCCGTGATCCGTTGCAGCGCAGGCGATCTCGAGCACGTTCAGGCCGGCTACCTGTCGGCGGACGATCGCCGTGACTGGCTCGCCGCGGTGCACACCGCGGCGACGCTGCTCGGTGGCCCGGCACCCGCCCCGCCCTGGCTGCCGCCGCTTCCCGAGCGACTGCCGGCCGAACGGTTGCCCACCCTGTCGCCCTCCGCCACCGGGCAGTTGCTGCTCGGCCTGGCCGATCTGCCCGAGCAGCAGAGCCAGCGCCCGTTCGTCTGGAGCCCGGCCGGCCGGTCCGCGCTGGCCGTCGTCGGCGGCGGCGGATCCGGCCGCAGCACCGCCCTGCTGCAGGTGGCGAACACCGCACTCGAGGCGGGCATGCAGGTGCAGGTGATCGACGCCGGCGGCCACCTCACCGACATGCTGCACGCCGGTCCGGCGGCCGGGCATCCGGGACTGGGCACCGTCACCGATGCCGAGGACACCGACCGATGCCATCGGCTGCTCACGCTCGTCGGCCGGCGCGTCCCGGGCCGGGACCCGCGGGCCCCGGTGCTGCTGCTGGTCGACGGCTGGGACGCGGCACTGGAGACCTGGTCGCGCCTGGACCACGGCCGCGCCGCCGACGACCTGCTGCGTCTGGCCAGGGACGGCGCCCGGGCCGGCGTACACGTCATCACCGCGGGTGG
>DAIOVT010000369.1:0-4465 GCA_036758885.1 Kineosporiaceae bacterium | reverse complement strand
AGGGCCTTGCTCAGGACGCCGGACGGTCGGCCGCCTCGGTCGCCTCGGGGCTGTGATCGCGAACGATCTCGGCCTCCATCTCGGCCTCGGCCCGCATTCTCTCCTTGGCGAGGGCGTTGCGGGCCAGCACCTGCTGAACGGTCAGCGTGCGCTGGGACCGGCCGCGGCCGACGAAGGTGACGAACCAGTGCAGCAGCGTCGTGAACTGGTTCTTGAAGCCGATGATGTAGACGATGTGCACGGCCAGCCAGGCCATCCAGGCCGGGAAGCCGCTGAGCTCGGTCTTACCCATCTTGGCAACGGCCGAGAACCTCGACACCGTGGCCATGCTGCCCTTGTCCTTGTAGAAGAACTCGCCGGGCTCGGGGCGATTGTCGAGACGGGCCCGCACCGTCTTGGCCGCGTGCCGCGCCGACTGGATGGCGACCTGAGCGACCCCGGGGTAGTTCTTCAGCGCCAGCATGTCGCCGAGAACGAAGATCTCCGGGTGCCCCGGCACGGTGAGGTCCGGCTCGACCTCGACCCGCCCGGCGCGGTCGAGAGCAACGCCGGTCTGCTCGTGCAGCGTCTGCCCGAGGCTGGAGGCGCGGACGCCGGCCGCCCACACCTTGGTCAGCGACTCGATGCGACGGCGGGTGCCGTCCATGTGCTCGACGACCAGTCCGGTCGGGTCGATGTCGACGACCTTGGCGCCGAGCTGGATCTCGACTCCGAGCTTGCTCAGCTTGAGCGCCACCTTGCTGCTCAGGTTCTCGCCGAACGGTCCGAGCACCTTGTCGGTGGCATCGAGCAGCAGCACCCGGGCGACCGTCGGGTCGATCCTGCGGAAGTCGTGACGCAGCGTGCGCTGGGACAGCTCGGCGATCTGACCGGCGACCTCCACGCCGGTGGCCCCGGCGCCGACCACCACGAAGGTGAGCGCCCGCTTCACCTCCTCCTCGGTGAGCGAGAGCTCGGCGAGCTCGAAGGCGCCGAAGATGCGGCCGCGCAACTCGAGGGCGTCGTCGATGGTCTTCAGACCCGGCGCGTTCTCGGCGAAATGGTCCATACCGAAGTACGACTGGCCGGCGCCGGCGCCCAGGATCAAGGTGTCGTACGGGGTGTCCTGGACGAATCCGAGCACCTCGGAGGTGACGGTGCGGTTCTGCACGTCGATGTGGCTGACGTTGCCGAGCAGGACGGTGGTGTTCTGCTGCTTCGCCATCACCTCGCGGGTGCTCGGCGCGATCTCGCCCTCGGAGAGGATGCCCGTCGCGACCTGGTAGAGCAGCGGCTGGAAGAGGTGGTGGGTGGTGCGGGCGATCAGGGTGATGTCGACGTCGGGACGATCCATCGCCTTGGCGAAGAAGAGCCCCGCGAAACCGGAGCCGACGACGACGATCCGGTGCTTGCCTTGGGCTCGCTCCCGTGCAACCTCGAGTCCATTCACTTCAGTGATCCTCTCCTGAACCACTCGCTGCGGCCGCCGGCTGCCGGCCACAGCACTGTGGGGGTCCGAAGGCCCAGAGGTGAGCCCTACCTTAGCTGTCCCCGCTTCGCTCGATCAGTCCGGAACGGACGATTCGTCCGGGATGAGCACACTGAGACAGGTCACGCATCCTTCGAGCTTCTCGAACTCGCCGATGTCGGTCGTCACCGGCTGCCAGCCCGCCTCGACCAGGGTGTTCGTGGTGAGCGGAGCGGCCGCGGAGATGAGAATGCGATCTCCACCGAGCGCGACGACATGCGCTCCTTCCTCCTCCTGCGGACGGCGCACCGACCGCCCGCGCAGTTCCGGCACGGCGTCCAGATCGAGCAGGTCGGTGAGCGCGATCAGTTCGCCGTCCGGCAGTGCGGTTATCGCCGATTTCAGGTGCAGCACCTCACGCAGCGGCACCCCGATCACCTGCCGACCGAGCGGTGCGAGCAGATCGGCGAACTCGGCGAGGCCCGCCGCGTCGGTGCGTCCGCCCTGGCCGACGTAGACGGTCCTGCCGACCTGGAGCACGTCGCCGCCGTCCAGCGTGCCGTTCAGGATCTCGGCCACCCGCAGACCGAGATCATGGACGGCGGCCGCCGCGCCGGGCTTCTCACCGCGGCGCACCGGGGCCCCGGATCGGGTCAGGACGGCGAGGTCGTCGACGACGACCACGGCGTCCTCGATGAACACGGCGTCCGGGCAGTCGTCGGCCGGCGGCACCTCGACGGTGCGCCAGCCGTTGGCCTGCAGCGCCCGGACGTACCCGGCGTGCTGTTCCCGGGCGGCGTCCAGGTCGACCGGGGAGCGATCGATGTGGGTGACGATGCCCTCGGCCAGGCGCGGTCCGGGTGGGCGCACCAGGGCCACCCCGCGGCTCACCGACGGCGACGACTCGACAGTCATAGCGCTGAGAGTAGGGCGGCGCCGACCGCGAAGCACCCTGCTGGAGCGGTCAATTTGCGGCGTGGCACAGATGGATCGGACTGATCATGTGCGGCCGAACCGACTCGGTCGCCGTCCAGTGATCAGTTGACCCAATCCATTGCTCCGATCGATCGCACGTAGCAACTGCACTGAACAACTGTTCACGGCGATCAGCAGGGGCCTCCCCGTCTCGACCCATCTCAGCGGCGGGAGGCTCTCAACGGCGGCTGTCGCGGCGGAAGCCGAACCGGCTCGAGCCGTCACCGTGACCACGGGCCCGGGCCAGCTCGACCCGCTGACTGCGAAAGACCAAGGAGATCAACCGTTCCCGATCGGCCGGGGAGAGCTGCAGGAACCGGGTGTGCAGCACGATCCGGCGCGGGCTGTTGCGCACTCCGACGATCTCCGCGATGCAGGCGACCGGGCCCGAGTCGAGCTGCAGCTCGAGATGGGTGTGCCGTCCGGGTACTGCCGCGCGTACCAGTTCGCGGCTCGGGTTCTCGATGCGCAGGGCCAGACCGCCACCGCTGACGTCGCCGGTGTCGGCGGTGAACTCGATCTCCTCGGCCTCGCCGCAGGCAGCGCCGTCCGGGTCCGGTTCGGCGTCACGAGCGCCGCCGGCTCCGGTCACGGCGCCGTCCTCGGCGACGTCCTCGGCGATGTCCTCGGCGACGTCCTCGGCACCGGCCTTGGCCTGGTCGCCCTGCCCCGGAGCGCCGGACACCAGCAGGGCGCGCACCGGTACCCGGACCACGCCGCGCACGTCGTCGCGGCGTTGCACCGGCACCGGCGGGGTGACCATCAGCGGGCTGTCCCCCACCGGGGCCCGTAACAGTGCGCCGCTCAGACCGCAGACCAGTTCGGCGGGCACCTCGAGCAGACCGGTACTGATGGGCACCTCGAGGGTGCCGCGCACGGTGCCCTGTTCAACGGCCGGCAGCAGCACGCTCACTTGCCAGGAACCGTCCAGGTCGGTGCCCGCCAGAGTGCGCACGCGCAGCACGTCACCGTCGTCGGTGCGTAGCACCACCGTGATTCCCGAGCGCAGTTCGTGCACGCAGGCATGGTCGGCGCGAACGGGCTCGATCATGAGCCTGCGGGCGGGTGACGTACGCGTCGGGTCCGGCGGCGCGGTGCCAGTACCGTGGGCGGATGCGACGCGCGGAAAAGGCCGAACGGATCGGCGTCATCCTCGACGACCTCTACCCGAAGCCGCCGATCCCGCTGGATCACGTCAACCCGTACACCCTGCTGGTCGCGGTCGCCCTGTCGGCGCAGACCACGGACAAGAAGGTCAACGAGGTGACCCCGGCGCTGTTCGCGCTCGCGGACAACGCCGAGAAGATGTACGCGCTCGGCCCGGAGCGGATCCTCGAACTGATCCGGGAGGTCGGCCTGGCGCCGACCAAGGCCCGCAACGTCTGGACGGCGGCCGGCCAGATCGTCGAGGCGGGTGGCGAGATCCGGCCCGACTGGCAGTTCCTCGAGTCCTTGGCCGGCGTGGGGCACAAGACCGCGAGCGTGGTGATGGCTCAGGCGTTCGACGTGCCGGCGTTCCCGGTCGACACCCACATCCACCGGCTGGCCAAGCGCTGGGGACTCTCCGACGGCAGCAACGTCGAACGCACCGAGCGCGACCTGAAGCGGGTCTTCCCGATGGACACCTGGAACCGCCGGCACCTGCAGATCATCTACTTCGGCCGCGAGTACTGCCCCGCCCAGCGGCACGACTTCGCCGCCTGTCCGATCTGCTCGTTCGCGGCCACCAAGAAGCAGGCCGCGTCGGAGGCCGCCGCCCGGCGTGGGCCTGCCAAGCCGGTCAAGCCGGTCAAGGCGGTCAAGCCGGTCAAGGCATAGGTCAGACGGTCACGTCGAGGGAGTACAGCGATCTGATCACGAACTCCGGACGGCGCACCGGCGTCTCCGCAAGCCGGATCCCGGGCAACCGGGTACGCAGCGCGGCCAGCAGCGACTGCACCTCGATGCGGGCCAACGGGGCGCCCAGGCAGAAGTGGATGCCGGCGCCGAAGCCGAGGTGGGCGTTGGGGCTGCGGCCGATGTCGAAGCCGTCGGGGTCGGTGA
>DAIOVT010000368.1:0-4468 GCA_036758885.1 Kineosporiaceae bacterium | reverse complement strand
GCCTTGACCTCCGGGCCCTGCGCCAGCATCCCGCTGCGCAGCACGCGGTCGACCGCGGCACGCTCCTCCTCACCGATGAGCGGCTTGGCGGGTGGGATGAAATCGTTCATGCCTCGTAGTGTCCCTTCAGGTGAGCGCACGTCGTCGCGGCACACCTCGTCGCGGTACGTGAGAATGTCTGCGGGTCAAGCACGTGCAGACCCCTGCAGCAGACTATCGCGCGACCCCCCGGCACAAGCCCGCACGACCCTCGATGTCGCGCGACTCCTGGCAAACGAATGACCACTCGCAAACGAAAGGCCACCCGTGAAGGTCCTCAGCGTCGTCGGCGCCCGCCCCCAGTTCGTCAAGCTCGGCCCGGTGGCCCAGGCACTCGCCCGCACCGGCGACATCGAGCACGTCATCGTGCACACCGGGCAGCACTACGACGCCGCGATGAGCGATGTGTTCTTCGAGGACCTCAAGATCCCCGCCCCGGACGTACACCTGGGCGTCGGCTCGGGCAGCCACGGCGTGCAGACCGGCGCGATGCTGACCGGCCTGGACCCCGTGCTGGAGGAGCACCGGCCCGACTGGGTGCTCGTGTACGGCGACACCAACTCGACGCTGGCCGCTGCCGTCGCTGCCGTGAAGATGCACCTGCCGGTGGCCCACCTCGAGGCCGGGCTGCGCTCGTTCAACCGCCGCATGCCCGAGGAACACAACCGGGTGCTCACCGACCACGCCGCCGACCTGTTGCTGGCGCCGACCCAGGTGGCGATGGAACACCTTGCCCGAGAAGGGCTTTCGGAGCGTTCACGGCTGGTCGGCGATGTGATGCCGGACGTCTGCTTCACGGTGCGCGACGCGGTGGCCGATCGCCCCGCGGAGCTTCCGGACGGCGTAGACCCCGCCGCGCCCTATCTGCTGGCCACCGTGCACCGGGCCGAGAACACCGACGAGGTGGCCCGGTTGCGCTCGATCGTCGAGGCGTTCGCGGCATTGCCGGTGCCGGTGGTGCTGCTCGCCCACCCGCGGCTTCGGGCCCGCGCAGCCGATGCCGGCATCGAGATCGGCACCGGCGCGATCAAGGTCACCGACCCGCTGCCCTACCCGCAGATGGTGCGCGCCGTGATGGGCTCCGCCGGCGTCCTCACCGACTCCGGTGGCCTGCAGAAGGAGGCCTTCCTGCTCGGCGTCCCGTGCACGACCGTGCGCACCGAGACCGAATGGGTGGAGACCCTGGACGGCGGCTGGAACGTGCTCGACCCCGGCCTGACCAAGCTGGCCGAGGTCGCCGTTCGCCCTGTGCCGCAAGGCGTTCGGGCCACGCCCTACGGGGACGGCAAGGCCGCCGAGCGGGTGGCCGCGGAACTGCTCGCCGAGGGCTGACCTCAGGTCGGCAGAACCACCACGTGCTGCCGGTCCGCCGGAGCCAAGGCCTGCACCAGCGAGGCGTCGAAGGTTGCCAGACACATTCCGCTGCGCGCCGCGACGTCGATCAGATGGAAATCTGTCACCAGCCGATGACCCTGCAAGGTACGCAACTCCAAGGCGCTGTCGGCGAACGAGACCGCATCGGCGACCAAGCTCCACCGCTGCTCCGATCGCATGCCGATGAGAATCGGGCGGACGTCTGCCATGGAGAAAGCCTCGCCGGCGACCGTCGGATTCAGCAGCAGTCGCACCAGACCTGCCTCCGTGAGCGGCGTCGTCGCCCACGCCGTCATCTCCGCGAGCGCGGCATGGGCGGCACGGTGGTGGACGTGACTCTGAAGTGCCAGCGAGACGAGGACATTGACGTCCAGCAGTCGCGGCCGGGCATCACCCGTCGTCACGATGGTCCGCAACCAGCTCGTCGGTGACGACATGACCCACCGGACCGGCAAGAACCGGGAACGGCGAGTAGACGACGTCGATCGGTCCGGGGGTGGCGTCGTCCGACGTATGGGCCTGATGGGGAACCGACAACCCCCGCAGGGCCAACTGCGAGACCGCCTGGCCGAGGGAGATCCGCTTCGCCTTGGCCAGCGTGCGCGCAGCAGCCAGCACCATGTCGTCGAGATCCAGCGTTGTTCGCATCACCACATCATCGCATCACCGCATCGAATCGATGCTTGACAGCTCGGCGATGATCGCGTCGGCGGTGTCGCCGGTGCCGTACGGGGTCGCCGAGCAGGGCCCGGGGGCCGGCCGGGCGAGCAGTTCGGGAAGCTCGGTGGCGTCGGGGCAGAGCACGTTCCAGCCGAGATCGACGGTCTCGGTCCACTCGGTCTCGGTGCGCACCGTCGTACACGGGACGCCGAGCAGGAACGCCTCCTTCTGCAGACCACCGGAGTCGGTGATCACCCCGGCCGAACCCATCACGGCGCGCACCATCTCGGGATAGTCCAGCGGTGCCGACGGACGCAGCGAGCCCTGGTCGAGGGAGAGCCCCCAGGACGCACAGTGGTCGCGCAACCGGGGGTGCACCAATAGCGCCACCGGGTGCGGCGCCGAGGCCAGCCCCTCGAGCACCTGTGCCAGCCGCTTCGGATCGTCGGTGTTCTCGGCCCGGTGCACGGTGGCCAGGTAGTAGGGGCGGTCGGGGTCGACGCCGTCCGGCAGTGCCGCGGGCCGGCCGGCGACCTGGTCGCGGACGGCGAAGGTGACCTCGGTCTTGATGTCACCGACCTGGCGTACCCGCTCGGCCAGCCCCTCGGTCGCGAGCTGCCGGGAGGCCTGATCGGTGGGGGTGAACAGCAGGTCGGCGGCATGGTCGGTGAGGATCCGGTTGATCTCCTCGGGCATCGCCCGGTTGAACGAGCGCAACCCGGCCTCGACGTGCGCCACCGGCAGGTGCAGTTTCACCGCGGCCAGTGCCCCGGCGATGGTCGAGTTGGTGTCACCGAAGACCACCACCCAGTCGGGCTCCAGGTCCTGCAGCGCGGGCTCGATCGCGGCCAGGATGCCGCCGGTCTGCATGCCGTGCGAGCCGGACCCCACGCCGAGCATCACCCCGGGAGCGGGCAGCCGCAGGCTCTCGAAGAACACGTCCGACATCAACCGGTCGTAGTGCTGCCCGGTGTGGATCATGATGTGCTCGAGATCGTCGCGGCCGGCGTCGCGGTGCCGTTCGAACGCCCAGCAGAGCGGCGCGACCTGAATGAACTCGGGCCTCGCGCCGACAACGCTCACTACTCGCAAGCGGTGACCTCCAGATCGGGGAACTCGTCGGGCAGCTTCAGGTGTTCCTCGGCGAGCTCCGGCGGCAGCGGCGCGATGCGCCGGTACAACTCCAGCAGCTTCGGCTCCTGGGCCTGCCAGGAGTAGAGCGCGGCCAGGTCTTTCCCCCGATCGCCGCCGGAGAACCGCTCGATCGCCGTCAGCACCGCGGCGCCCAGGGCCGCCGCGTCACCGGTCGGGAACACCTCGCCCAGATCGTTCTCGCGCACGAACTGCGCCATCAACCGGGCGTCGCTGACCACCAGCGGCAACCCCGAGTGCAGGTACTCGAACAGCTTGTTCGGCATCGCCTGGTCATGGTTGGGGCTGCCCCCGGGCAACGGGTGGACGGCGATGTCCGCCGAGGCCAGGAACGCCTTGAGCCGGCTCTGGTCGACCGGCGGCAGCACGTGCAGGCGGTCGGCCACGCCGAGTTCGGTGGCCCGTTCCTGCAGCTCCGGGGTCATCGGGTGCGGGAACGGCACGGTGACCAGGGCCAGGTGCACCCCGGGCATGTGCGGCAGCGCGTCGATCAGGGTCTCGATACCGCGGGCCCGGCTGATGCCGCCGCTGTAGACGGCCAGCGGCACGTCGGCGGCCAGGCCGATCTGGGCGCGCAGGGTGGGGATGTCCGCCTTGTCGGCACTGTCGACCGTGTACGGCGGGGCGTTGAGCAGCACGGTCGGCCGCTCGGGCAGGTCGTAGCGCTGCTGCAGCACGTCGGCGATCGGCTCGGAGACGGTGATCACCCCGGCCATCTCCCGGATCGTCTGCGACTCCTGACGGAGCAGGACGGCGTGCCGGCGCACGTTGCCCTGCTCGCGCGCCGGGATGCCGGCGAAGTTCTCCCGGGCGTCGTAGACCACCAGGCACTGCCCGCCACGGGCCCTGATCCGCCGCGCGGCCCGCAGCGCCAGCGGCAGTACCGTCGGGTGATGCGCGTGCAGCACGTCGGCCTCGAGCTCGTCGAGCACCCGGCCGAAGCTGTCGGCGTAGTCCTCCAGCTCGGGCAGGGTGCCGTGGTCGGTGGCCAGGAAGTCGGTGTTCAGCCGGACGCCGTCCCAGGTGCGCCAGGCCTGCCGGACGCCGACGTTCAGGCCGGCCTGCAACCGCCAGCGCTGCCGGCGGGCGATCAGCGCCGCCCGCGAGGCGAAGTGCCCGGCCTTGGCGCCGACCGAACCGGGATCGTCCAGACGGCGGTCGCGCCAGTCGTTCACCGACCGGCGCAGCTCGGCCATCTCGGTGACGTCGTCGTCGCGGCTGATACAGTCGATCACCCGCAGCG
>DAIOVT010000367.1:0-4475 GCA_036758885.1 Kineosporiaceae bacterium | reverse complement strand
GAGCACTGTGTCTCCCTTCTGTGCCATGCGGTTCACGTGTGCCCCGCGGTTCACGGGCACTCAGTCGGCCGGGCGCAGCAGTTCGGGCAGCGCCTCGAGGTAGGTCCGCAGGTTGCGGGCGGTCTCGGGGAACCTGTCGCCGCCGAACTTCTCCAGCACCGCGTCGGCGAGCACCAGCGCCACCATCGCCTGGGCGACCACGCCCGCGGCCGGGGTGGCCACCACGTCGGAGCGCTGGTGGATCGCGACCGCCTTCTCTCCGGTGGAGACGTCGACGGTGTCCAGGGCCCGGGGCACCGTCGAGATCGGCTTCATCGCCGCCCGTACGCGCAGCACCTCACCGTTGGACATGCCGCCCTCGGTGCCGCCGGCCCGGCCGGTGCGCCGGCGCAGCAGTCCGCCGGAGTCCCGTTCGATCTCGTCGTGCGCCACCGAGCCGCGCCTGGCTGCGGTGCGGAAACCGTCGCCGAGTTCGACACCCTTGATCGCCTGGATGCCCATCAGTGCCGAGGCCAGCCGGGCGTCGAGACGCCGGTCCCAGTGCACGTGGCTGCCCAGACCCGGGGGCAGCCCGTAGGCCAGCACCTCGACGACACCGCCGAGGGTGTCGCCGGCCTTGTGGCAGTCGTCGATCTCCTCGACCATCGCCTTGCTGGTGGCCTCGTCGGCACAGCGCACCGGGTCGGCGTCGAGGCGTTCGGTGTCGTTCGGCGTGGGCAGCGGGGCGTCGTCCGGCACCGCCACGGGGCCGATCTGCACGGTGTGCGCGACCAGCCGGATCCCGGCGGCCTGGTCGAGGAACGCCTCGGCGACCCTGCCCAGGGCCACCCGGGCCGCGGTCTCCCGGGCCGAGGCCCGCTCGAGCACCGGGCGGGCGTCGTCGAAGCCGTACTTCTGCATGCCCACCAGGTCGGCATGACCAGGACGCGGCCGGGTCAGTGCCTCACCGCGGGCCTGGGCGGCGAGCAGGTCCGGGTCGACCGGGTCGGCGGCCATCACCGTCTCCCACTTGGGCCATTCGGTGTTGCCGACCTCGATCGCCACCGGGCCGCCCTGGGTCACCCCGTGCCGGACGCCGCCGAGCAGCCGCACCTGGTCGGCCTCGAACTTCATCCGGGCGCCCCGGCCGTAACCGAGCCGGCGCCGGGCGAGCGCCTCCTGGATCTGTGCGCTGGTCACCCGCACTCCGGCGGGGAGACCTTCGAGGACGCCGACCAGAGCCGGGCCATGGGATTCACCTGCGGTCAGCCAGCGGAGCATGCTGCAGATCCTGCCAGCCCCCACCGAGCCAGACCGAACCGGAGCCCGTCGGCCGCCGGCTCAGCGGATCAGTTGAGCGTCACCGAGTTGTTCACACACACCTCGGTCGCGGCGGTCGACGGCGCTGCCGAGGCCTTGCGCACCGCGATGCAATGCGTGGTCGTGTTCACGTTCGTGATCGTGACGTTGTTCTGGGTCGCACCCAAGAGGATCTGATGACGCTGAGCATTGATCACCAGGTCGACCTTGCCGGTCCCGTCGTCCTCAGTGATCAGGTAGACCAGACGGACCGGCGAGGTGGTCGTTCTCGTCGTGGTGGTCGTCGTCGTTGTCGTCGTTGTCGTCGTTGTCGTCGACGTGGACGTCCTGGGGACCGCGGTCTCGGTGACGGTCACCTGGTTCATCGCCGGGTCCGAGGTGGGAGCGACGCCACCCGTGGCGGCCGCCGCTGCCGAGGTGCCCTTGAACGGGTTGCGGCTACCGCCCGCCGTCGCGGCCGATCCGGTCGGCGAGGCCGACGGCGATCCGCTCACCGCCGCCGATCCGCTCGCCGCCGGCGGACGCGTGGTGCTCGCCGCCGATGCCGCGCTGGGCTCGCCGTCACCCTTGAGGAAGAACCACGCCCCCGCCCCGGCCACCAGTACGGCGGCAGCCCCGATCACGGCCAACTGCTTGGGACCGACCTTGCGCACGGCCCTCTCCGGCTCGATCTGCCGGGTGGGCTCGGGCCCGGCACCCGGCTGCGAGCCGCCCGACGGGCCGAAGGTGTCGGTGGAACCACCGATTCCGAACTGGCTCATGACGCCGCTCCCGAGTTCGCACCGGTGCCTGTCGACGTGTTGCCCCCGGTGCCCGATCCACCGGTCGAAGATCCACCGGTGGTGGCGCCGGTGGCGAGACCGAAGACCTTGGCGCTGATGCTCAAGGTCACCGTCTCCGCCTCGCTGCCCTCCCCCTGAGTGACGGTGAGGTCGTTGATCAGGAAGAGCCGCGGAGCCTCGGTCTGCAGTCGTTTGAGGAAGGAGACCGTCTGGAAGTAGCCACCTTCGACCGAGACGGCGAGCGGGATCGCGGTCACGGGCGAGGCCGCAGCGGCAGGGGTGGCCCCGGTCGCGGAAGCACCGCCCGAGGCGGCACCGGCCGTGCCGGTACCGGTCGCGGCAGCCCCGGCCGCCGCACCCAGGGCCTGTGGCTCACCCGGGGTGACCTTGGCAAGGGTCACCGAGCTGGCACCGGCCAGTGTGTCCAGGGACTTGATCAGTGTGGGCATCGCCAGTTCGGCCGGCATCTGCGCCTGGATCGCGGCCAGCTCCTGCTTCTTCTGCGGCAGCGTGGCGAACTGCGACTTCAGCTGCGCGATCTGCAGTTCGAGGGCCTGGTTCCGGTCGCGGATCGCCGTGGTCTGCTCGGCCACCTCGGCGGCCTCGGCCCGGCGTGGGCCGATCAGCAGGAACCAGAAGGCCACGACCAACAACAGGGATGTGAGAACGGTCAGTGCCGTCCATCGTGCGGTACGGGTGGCGAGCACGTCAGCCTGCCTTCCGGTCGTAGCGATGCGAGAGCGCCTTGTCGGTGATCGGCACGCTCGAGCTGAACTCCACGACCGACTCAGTACCTGCCGCGTTGTCCCCACCGCGGCTGGCCGAACTCAGCCGGGAGACGTCCATGCCGTGCACCCCGGAGACCGCGGTGAGCCAGTTGGCGACGGCCGGCATCCGCTGCGCGGTGCCGGTCACGGTGACCAGGCCCAGACCGGTCGCCGCAGCCGCCGACGCCGTGGCGGCGGACGCCTGGTCGGCGGTCATCTTGATGTCCAGCGTGGTCAGGCCGACGGACTCCGGTGTTGCCACCGCGAGTTCGTCGAGGAAGCGGTACCAGAGCACGTCGGAGCCCATCGCCTGTGCACGTGCCTCGATCGCCTGGTCGACCTGGGAGACGACCCGGGGTACCTCGGCGTAGACCGCCGCCTGCGACTGCAGTTCAGCGGTCCGGGCCTCGACGATCGCCTTCTCGTTCTTGGCGATCGAGACCTGGTGGTAGGACCAGGCGGTGATGCCGAGGCAGGCGAGCAGCACCAGCCCGACCGCGCCGGCGAGTTTGCGCTGCGTGCGCCGGAAGCCGCGATGCTCGATGATCTCCGGCGGCAACAGGTTGACCCGTGGCACGGTCACCCAGTCCAACCGGGTCGCAGTGACCTGCTGATCCGAGGTTGTGACAGTCATCAGATGGCCCCCAGCGCGAGACCCACCGGCACCGCGGCCAGGGGTTTGATGTAGTCGAGCATCCCGTCGTCCAAGCCGGTGCGGCCGATCCGCAGGTTCGCCATCGGGTCGCCGTGCACGACCGGCAACCGGGTCGCCGAGGACAACCGCTCGGTGAGGCCGTGCAACCGAGACCCTCCGCCGGAGACCAGAATGCGTTGCACCGGCGCCGCCGGGTTGGACGCCGCGTAGTAGTCGAGCGATCCGCGGATCTCCTCGACGAAGTCCTTGGAGTTCATGTCGACCACCCGGCGGGCGGCGGCCAGATCCTCCGAGTTGCCTTGGCCGACATGCTGTTTCATCGCCTCGGCCTGCCCGGTGGGCACCGACAGCTTCTCGGCGATGGCGTCGGTGATGTCCTGGCCGCCGACCAGCAGGATGCGCACGAAACGAGGCAGCCCGTCGCTGTAGACGACGATGTTGGTCACCCGGGCGCCGATGTCGATCAAGGCCTCGGTCTCCACCTCGACCTGGCGCTGCTTGCCGAGTGCCCGCAGCACCGCGAAGGGCGTCAGGTCGACCGAGACCACCCGCAGGCCGGCGCGTTCGGCGCACTGCACGTGCGCGAGCACCGTCTCCCGGGCCGCGGCGACCAGCAACCCACGCAACTGCCGGGGTGCGTCACCACCACTGAGTTCCTCGAGCGGGAAGAAGTCGAGCACCGCCTGCGAGGGGTCCATCGGCAGGAAGTCCTGCACGTGGAAGGCCAGCGAGCTGCGCAGCTCGTCGAGCTCCATCCAGGGAAGTTCGATCTGCCGCACGATCACCCTCTGGTTCGCGACACCGAGCACCACCCGCTTGTGCGAGTAGCCGGTGGCCGACCAGAGCTGGCGGATGCACTGCGCGGTGCCCTCGAGGTCGATGACGTCGCCGTCCTTGATCGCGCTCTCCGGCAGCACGACCTGGCCGAACCGTTCCAGGGTGATCCCACCGCGGTCGTAGGAGAGCTCGACC
>DAIOVT010000366.1:0-4502 GCA_036758885.1 Kineosporiaceae bacterium | reverse complement strand
GGTGCACTCGTCATAGGAGTTGCACACGGTGGCGCCGAACGCGTAGGTGGCTCCGGCGGTGAGACCGCTGACCGTGGTCGAGTAGGACGCTGCGGTGCCCGCGCCGATCGGCAGGCTGAGCGCCTTGCCGTTGTAGGTCACCCGGATCGAGGCGAGTTTGCCGACCACCGGCGTCACCCGGCTCACCGTGACCCGGGCCGCACCCTCGCCGCTCTCGGCGACGGTCAGCGCCGGAGTGCCCGGCGGCAGCTTCGGCGGCGTGTACGACGTGCTGGACCGGGAGCACTGGTTGTCGGAGGCGCACACGGTGCCGGTGAACGTGTAGTGCTTGCCCGGGGTCAGGCCGGAGATCGTGGTGGCGTAGTCGTGTGCCCGGTCGACCGTCGTCCGCTTGCCCTCGAAGGTGACGAACACCGAGGTCACCTTGGCGTTCACCGGCTGCACCCGGCCGACCCGCACGGTCACCTTGCCGACGCCGGCGTCCTCGGCGCTGACCAGCGGCGCCGGCAACGGCACCCGGGCGACCTGCACCGGCTCGGCGACACTGCCGCGGCCGGAGCCGCTGGTCGAGGCACTCGCGTCCAGCGACGGGTCGATCGAGGTGTCGCCCGAGGCGGTCGGTGCCGCGGAGGTGCCGTCCGAGGCCAGGGGAGCACTGGTGGTGCCGGACTCGGCCGAGATCACCGTCACCGGGTCGTCCCGGCCGGTCATCGCCCAGATGCCGGCTCCGGTGAGCGCCAGCAGCGTCGCGCCGGCCGCGGCGAGGCCGGCCCGGCGCCGTCCGGAGAAGCCACCGCCGACCGGGCGGGCGGCGACGTCCTGGGACGCGGGCGGTGAGCCGATCGCCGCCGTCTCCGGGCGGAATCGGGAGATCGGCAACGGTGGCGGTGCCGGGACGCCGATCGCGGCGGTGGCCGGCGCAGCGTTCGGGTCGCCGCCCGGGCCGGCGGGAGGGGCCCCGATCACGGCGTTGGCGCGGGTCTGGTCGAGGTGCACGTGGACGTCGATCGGCGGTGCGTCGGCGACCTCGTAGGGCCCGCCGTCGCCGACGGTGGCGGCGAGCGCGCGCATCCGCCGGGCCGCGGTGGTGGCGTCCGGGCGTCGTGCCGGGTCGCGGGCGAGCAGGTCCTGCAGCAGCTGCCAGAGTTCGTCGGGCATGCCCTGCGGACGCATCAGCTCGCCGTGGGCGTGCGCGACCATCACCGCGAGCGGACTGTCGCCACGGAACGGCGGTACCCCGGTGCACTTCTCGTAGAGCATCACCCCGAGCGCGTAGACGTCGCTGGCGGGTGAGGGGGCGGTGCCGTAGCCGACCTCCGGGGCGAGATACCCGGGAGTACCGACGATGCCGGTGCGGGTGACCGCGGGTTCGGCGGCCAGGCGGGCGATGCCGAAGTCGGTCAGGCGCAGGTTGAGGTTGCCGTCACCGAGCCGGTCGACCAGCACGTTGGTGGGCTTCAGGTCGCAGTGCACGATGCCGGCGCGGTGCACCGCGGTCAGGCCGTCGGCGACCTGCGCGAGCAGGCCGAGCGACTGCGCGGTGGGCCGCGGGCCGGGCAGGGCGTGGGCCAGGTCGCCGCCACCGACCAGATCCATCACGATCGCCAGGTCCTCACCCTCGGCGACCAGGTCGCGCACCCGCACCACGTTCGGGTGGTCGATGCCGCGCAGCGCGGTGCGCTCGGTGAGGAAGAAGCTGACCAGCTGCGGGTCGTCGGCCAGGTCGTGCCGCAGCACCTTGACCGCCACCTCGGTGCCGTCGGCCGACCTGCCGCGGTAGACGCGTCCGGTGGCTCCCCGGCCGAGCACCTCGCCCAGCACGTAGCGCGATCCGAGCCGGCGTTCGCGGCTCTGGACCGGCGTTGATGCCGTGGTCGGTTCAGTCATCGGTCTGCTCCCTCGCCCCCGCAAGAGTCCGTCCGAGTGGTTGTCGCCGTCCGGGACTCCGCCGTTCACCATAGGGCGTTTGAGCCCGCGGCGCGGACGACCCGGCCAGAGCGGCGGCCGAAACCGGAGCCGATCATGGTCCGATCTCACAGCCCGGGCACAGGCCCTCACCACGGCCGGCACAGTCGGGCAGGGTCGCATGGCAGGCGCTCGACCGAACCAGAACCCGACGCCGCCCAGGAGTGATTCCCGTGACGACACCGGCCCCCGAGCCGACGCCCGCGCCGACAGGCCCGCCGACCGGCCGGCCGCCGGCCCAGGGCGTGACGGACGTGACGGATCCGTCGGGAGCCGGCCTGGTCTCTCGCCGCGGCCTGTTCGGGCTGTCCCTGGCCGGGCTGGCGGTGCTGGTGGCGGGGTGCGACAGCGCGGCCGGGGACACGGCGTCAGGTTCGGCGTCGGGCTCGATCAGCACCGGGACCGGTCTGTGGAACGCCTCGAAGGTGCACACCATCGAGCTCACGATCGACCAGAGCGCCTACGACGCGATGATCACCAAGTTCAAGGCCGACGGCACCAAGGACTGGGTCACCGCCAAGGTCGTCATCGACGGGACGACGTTCGACAAGGTCGGCGCCAAGCTCAAGGGCAACTCCTCGTTGCGCGGTCTTCAGGGCAACGGCAATGGCAACGGTGGCGGGGGGATGCCCGGGCAGGACGAGCTCTCCTCGAGCGAGCCGCAGGGGCTGCCCTGGCGGATCCGGCTGGACAAGTACGTCGACGGGCAGAACTTCGAGGGTGCCGCCGACGTGGTGGTGCGGGCGAACAACACCGAGTCCAGCCTGAACGAGGCCGTCGCGCTGGCCCTGCTCGGCCGGGCGGGCCTGGCCACCCAGCAGGCCTCGCCGGTCGCCTTCCGGGTCAACGGCAGCGACCCGAAGCTGCGCCTGGTGATCGAGAATCCCGACAACGCCTGGGACAGGGCGACCTTCGGCGACGCCGGGGTGCTCTACAAGGCCGAGGCCGAGGGCGACTACTCCTATCGCGGCGAGAGCGCGTCGTCGTACACGACGGCGTTCGAGATCGAGGCCAGCACCGACCACAAGGACGACGACTACGCCCCGCTGATCGCCTTCCTGAAGTGGCTGAACCAGTCGACGGACGAGGCCTTCGCCGCCGACCTGGACGATCACCTCGAGGTCACCAGGTTCGCGCGCTACCTGGCCTTCCAGTCGCTGATCGACAACTTCGACGACATCGACGGACCGGGCAACAACTCCTACCTGCGCTACACCGACGGCACCAAGCGGATGACCGTGGTCGCCTGGGACCACAACCTGGCCTTCGGCGGCATGGGCGGCATGGGCGGTGGCCGCGGTGGTCAGGGCGGGGGTCCGGGCGGTGGTCCGGGCGGTGGTCAGCGGCCGTCCGGGATGCCCTCGGGATTCCCCTCCGGGGCGGCCGGTCAGGGCGGTGGTGGCCGCGGTGGTTTCGGGCGGGAGAACACGCTGTCGAAGCGGTTCACCGCGAACACCACGTTCAGCGACCTGGTCACCGAGCAGGGCACCGAACTGCGTTCGGAGCTGTACGCCGGCGGCGCCGCGAAGCAGGTGCTGGACAGTTGGGTGGCGGTGCTGAAGTCGGGTGCCTCCGAACTGATCTCGGCCGAGACGCTGACCTCGGAGGCGAACAAGATCGCCGGCTACTTCACCGCCACGAGTTCCGGCAGTGCCACGGGATCCGGCACGGGTTCGGGCGGTTCCGGCAGCTCCGGGGCGCCGTCCAGCACCTCGGCGACGTCCGCGGCTGGCTAGGGTCCCGCGGGTCGTCCGGCAGCCCGGCAGCGTCCCGGCGGAATCACCGCTCGTCGCATCAGCGGCACCCCTGATCGCGACGGACGGCGGCAGGGGATGGAACCTCGGTGTCAATCACGACACGATCAGGTTCGGCAATCATCGAGCATTCTTGAGGACGACGACGTCGCAGGGGACGGAGCAGACGATGACGGGTGAGTACGCCGCGGCCTATCGGCGGAGCCTGGACGATCCAGCGGGGTTCTGGGGCGAGGCGGCCCGGGGGATCGACTGGGTGACCAAGCCCAGCCAGGTGCTCGTCCAGGACGAACCACCCTTCTACCGATGGTTCCCCGACGGTGTGCTGAACACCTGCTACAACGCCCTCGACCGGCACGTCATCGCCGGCCGTGGCGACCAGGCGGCGATCATCTACGACTCGCCGGTCACCGACACCAAACGCACCATCAGCTACGCCGAACTGCTCGAGCAGGTGGCCAAGTTCGCCGGGGTGCTGCGTTCGCTCGGTGTCGAGAAGGGCGACCGGGTGGTCGTCTACATGCCGATGGTGCCCGAGGCCGTGATCGCGATGCTGGCCTGCGCCAGGCTCGGCGCGATCCACTCGGTGGTGTTCGGCGGGTTCGCCCCCAAGGAACTGGCGATCCGCATCGACGACGCCCAGCCCAAGGTGATCGTCTCGGCGTCCTGCGGCATCGAGCCGAGCCGGGTGATCCCGTACAAGCCGATGCTGGACGCCGCGATCGAGGCCGCCGAGCACAAGCCCGACCGCTGCGTGATCCTGCAGCGTCCGCAGGTGCAGGC
>DAIOVT010000365.1:3040-4505 GCA_036758885.1 Kineosporiaceae bacterium | reverse complement strand
GCCGGCGCGCTCGAGCAGGTAGGCGCGCGCGGCAGTGTGGCGAGGCAGGCCCGGGTCCAGGCCGGCCAGCGCCGCCAGACCTGCTCCCGGCCCGTCGGCCTCACCGACCGCCACCGCCCGGTTCAGCCGCACCACCGGCCCCGGGGCAAGACGCAGCAGTTCGTCGTACCACTCCACGATCTGTACCCAGTCGGTCTCGCCGGCGGTCGCGGCGTCCGCGTGCAGGGCCGCGATCGCAGCCTGGGCCTGGTACTCGCCCAGCCGGTCGCGGGCCAGGGCCCGCTGCAGAATCGCCACTCCCTCGGCGATCGCGGCGGCGTCCCAGAGCGATCGATCCTGCTCGGCGAGTGGAACCAGACGACCGCCCGGACCGATCCGCGAGGCCCGGCGGGCGTGATGCAACAGCATCAGCGCCAGCAGCCCGGTGACCTCGGTATCCTCGCTCACCCGGGCCAGCTGACGAGCGAGACGGATCGCCTCGGCGGCGAGGTCGATGTCCGCACCGTAACCCTCGTTGAAGACCAGGTAGAGCACACGCAACACGGTCGCGAGATCACCGGGCCGGTCCAGGCGCCGGCCGGCTACCTGCCGCTTGGCCCGGCTGATCCGTCGCGCCATGGTCGCTTCCGGCACCAGGTAGGCGGCCGCGATCTGGCGCGTTGTCAGGCCACCGACCGCACGCAGGGTCAGGGCGACCGCCGAACTCGGCGTCAGCGCGGGGTGCGCGCACAGGAAGTACAGCCACAACGTGTCGTCGACCGCGGGCACCGGCCCCGCCGCGGGTGCCGTCTCGACGCTGAGTTCCCTTCCCCGCCGGGCCGTTTCGGCCCGCACGGCGTCCAGGTACGCGCGCCAGGCCGCGGTAACCAGCCAGCCCTTGGGGTCGCGCGGCGGCTCGTCCGGCCAGGTTCGCAACGCCCTCACCAGCGCCTCCTGGACGGCGTCCTCGGCCGCCGCGAAATCGGCCCCGCGGCGGACGACGACCCCGATCACCGCCGGCACGAGGTCGCGCAGCAACGACTCGTTCACGCGGGCTGGTCAATCGGTGACGGTGGGCAGCTCGGTGTAGAAGGGACGCAGCTCGAGCCATTCCCGGATCGGCTCGCCCCCGGCGCCGGGCGCCTCGGAGAGTTCTGCGGCCAGCTCGATCGCCCGCTCCTGGCTGTCCACGTCGACCACCACCCAGCCGGCGACCAGGTCCTTGGTCTCGGCGAACGGGCCGTCGGTGACCGGGGGCCGTCCCCCGCCGTCCGAGCGGACGAACATGCCCTCGGTGGAGAGCGCCTGAGCGTCGACGAACTCACCACTCGACTCGAGTCCGGCGATGAAATCCTGCATGTACTGCACGTGTGCGCTCTGCTCCTGCGGCGTCCACCGATCCATCGGCACGTCGTTGACCGCCGCGGGAGCTCCCCGGTAGTGCTTGAGCAACAAGTACTTGGCCATGATCTTCTCCTCAACGATC
>DAIOVT010000365.1:0-2940 GCA_036758885.1 Kineosporiaceae bacterium | reverse complement strand
TTCTGCTCGACGATCTTCTGCTCGACGATCTTCTGCTCGACGATCTTCTGCTCGACGATCTTCTGCTCGATCGGTTCGGACGCTCAGGACCCGCTACGCTCGCGCTGGGCCCGCTGCCGGACCAGCTCCTCGACGGCACTGGGCAGGGTGGTCTCGAAGTCGATCAGCTTGACCCAGGTGGGTGTGATCACGATGCGGACCATGCCGTCGTACAGGGAACGCACCTCACGCTCCCACTCCACCCGCTGCTCGGCGGTCATCGAGTAGCTGCCGTTCATCTGCAGGTACTCGGCCGGAATGCCGTCCACCTCGTCCAGCTCCGCCGACCCACGAATGAGCAGGATCTTGGGCGGGTGCACCTCGGTGTCGATGGTCAGGGCGACCGCGGGGTTGTGCCGCAGCGAGGCCAGCTTCGGAGCGTTCTTGCTGGTGCAGACGACGATCTCGGACCCGTTCCAGGTGAAGGAGACCGGAATCGTCCGGGGGGTCCCGTCCCGGGCCACGTAGCCCATTCGCAGCAGATCCCGGGTCAGCAGTTCCTGACCGGCCGGGTGCTCCAGGATCGCCCTGATCTCGCCGATCGGCATCCGGTCGGTCGTCAGTCGCTCGGTCTGCATGGTGTTGCTCCCTCGTCGGCGTCGAAAGCACTCCCAGGTGCTCGTACCCCTGGGACGGAGCCGCCGCCGCGTTCTCGACATCCTGCGGCGGGGATTCGCAAAAACCGTCGGGCCTGCGCAGAACCCGCGCAGGCCCGACAGCTGATGGCTCGGAACAGAACGATCTCAGTAGCGGTAGTGCTCCGGCTTGTACGGGCCCTCCACCGCGACGCCGATGTACTCGGCCTGCTCCTTGTTCAGTTCGGTGAGCTCGGCACCGACCGCGGCAAGGTGCAGCCGGGCGACCTTCTCGTCGAGGTGCTTGGGCAGGATGTGCACCCCGAGTTCGTACTCGCTGCCCTTGGTGAACAGCTCGATCTGGGCGATCACCTGGTTGGAGAACGAGTTCGACATCACGAAGCTGGGGTGGCCGGTGGCGTTGCCCAGGTTCAGCAGCCGGCCCTCGGAGAGCACGATGATCGAGTGCTCGGGCCGGGCGTCGGCGCCGGTCGTGGCCGGGAAGGTCCACTCGTGCACCTGCGGCTTGATCTCGGTCTTGACGACCCCGGCGACCCGGGCCAGACCGGCCATGTCGATCTCGTTGTCGAAGTGCCCGATGTTGCCGACCACGGCCTTGTCCTTGAGCCGGGACATCTGCTCGGCCGAGAGCACGTCCTTGTTGCCGGTCGCGGTGATCACCATGTCGACGTCGGAGATGACGTCGTCCAGCCGAACCACCTGGTAGCCGTCCATCGCCGCCTGCAAGGCGCAGATCGGGTCGACCTCGGTGACCAGCACTCGGGCCTTCTGCCCGGAAAGCGCTTCGGCGCAACCCTTTCCGACGTCGCCGTAGCCGCAGACCACGATGGTCTTGCCGGCCAGCATCACGTCGGTGCCCCGGTTGATGCCGTCGACGAGCGAGTGCCGCGAGCCGTACTTGTTGTCGAACTTGCTCTTGGTCACCGAGTCGTTGACGTTGATCGCCGGGAAGAGCAGCGTGCCGGCCTTGGCGAACTCGTAGAGCCGGTGCACACCGGTGGTGGTCTCCTCGGTGACGCCCTTGATGCCGGCCGCGATCCGGGTCCAGCGCTTCGGGTCGGCGGCCAGGCTGCGCCGCAGCACGTCCAGGACGATCGCCCACTCCTCCGAGTCGGACTCGGTGGTGGCCGGCACCGCACCGGCGGCCTCGTACTCGACACCCTTGTGCACCAGCACCGTCGCGTCGCCGCCGTCGTCCAGGATCATGTTCGGACCGCCCGGGGCGCCATCGGCACCCGCGGGCCAGGTGAGCGCCTGCTCGGTGCACCACCAGTACTCCTCCAGCGTCTCGCCCTTCCAGGCGAACACCGGCACACCCTGCGGGTCCTCGACCGTGCCGGCCGGGCCCACCACGACGGCGGCCGCGGCGGCGTCCTGGGTGGAGAAGATGTTGCAGGAGGCCCAGCGCACCTGGGCACCGAGCGCGACCAGGGTCTCGATCAGCACGGCGGTCTGCACGGTCATGTGCAGCGAGCCGGTGATCCGGGCGCCGGTCAGCGGCTTGGACTCACCGAACTCGGCGCGCAGCGCCATCAGACCCGGCATCTCGTGCTCGGCCAGGCGCAACTCGTGCCGGCCGGCGGTGGCCAGCGAGATGTCGGCAACCTTGTGCTCAACAGTCATGGAGATTTGTCCTTCGTGTCGTCAGTCGTCGGGGCGGGTGGAGGATCGAGGCAACCGGCAGACACGGACGCATCCACTGCGCCCGTTGCGGAAGGCTCGACACTCGACCCGGCGCGGCCCCTCTGGGCCAGCGGCATCACCGACGCCGGAAGCTTCCATGCTAACGCCGTGCGGCCGCGGGGGAACCCGCCTGATCGGCGAAAGGGACGGCGCCCCGGACGAACGACACCCCGGACGGCGCTAGCCCGCCAGCACGGCGGCCAGCAGGATCGCGACGGCCAGCAACGCGGCAAGCGCCACCGGCATCGCCACGCGCACCCATCGGGGCAGCTCAGGCAACGGGTCCTCGCCGGTGACCGGGTCGATCACCCGGTCCTCGTTCGGCCCGAAGGTGGTGCGGTCGATGAAGAACCAGCCGGCGGCCAGGCTCAGCAGACCGACGACGAGAATCAGCCAGGCGGGCAGCGTCGCCAACCGCCGGTCGAACAACCCCACCAGCACCGCCACGAGTGCCGGGCCGGCCACGAGCAGCACCGCCAGCAACCCGAACTGCGCCTTGGCACTGAACCGACGGCCGAGCGAGCGGCCGAGACCGATCCAGCCCGCGACGACGGCGGCCAGCGCCAGCGCGCCGAGTACCGCGCCCAGGGTCAGCGCGACATCGCCGTTCCCGGTGATCAAG
>DAIOVT010000364.1:0-4507 GCA_036758885.1 Kineosporiaceae bacterium | reverse complement strand
TGACCACCGCCGCCGGTGCGCCGGTGCTCAGCTGAGCCAGCGGCTGTGCAGTCGCCGTCCACGCAATGGACGCCGAGCGCCCGGCAACTCGAGCGTGAGGCGTTCCGGCGCAGGCAGACCCGGCGATCGGTACTGATCGCCGCGGTCAGCACCCTGGTGGTGCTCGCGGTGCTGGTCGGCGGCACCGTGTCGGCGCCGGGCTGGCCCCGGGTGCGGGAGACCTTCCTGGACGGCGACGTCGCCCTGCGGGCGTTGCCCGACGTGCTGCGCGGGTTGTTGCTCAACCTGCAGGTGTTCGCCGTGGTGGCGGTGCTGGTGCTGGCCATCGGGCTGATCCTGGCCGTGCTGCGCACCCTGCCCGGGGCGATGTTCTGGCCGGTGCGTGCGCTGGCCCTGGTCTACGTCGACGTGTTCCGGGGCATCCCGTTGATCGTGATGTTCTTCCTGGTCGGCTTCGGCCTGCCCGCCCTACGGCTGCAAGGGATTCCGGCCAGCGCGACGGTGCTCGGCGGCCTGGCGCTGACCCTGTCGTACTCGGGCTACGTCGCCGAGGTGTTCCGGGCCGGTATCGAGTCGGTGCACCCCTCGCAACGAGCCTCGGCGCGTTCGCTGGGGCTGAGCGGGCCGCAGACACTGCGGCTGGTGGTGCTGCCGCAGGCGGTGCGCCGGGTGGTACCGCCGCTGCTCAACGACATGGTCTCGCTGGTCAAGGACTGCGGCCTGATCTCGGTGCTCGGCATCCCGCTGGACGCGATCCGGTACGCGCAGATCTGGCAGGCGCAGACCTTCAACTACACGCCCTACGTGGTGGCGGCGTTGCTGTTCATGGCGGTGACGATCCCGCTGACCCGGCTCACCGAGCTGATCTCCCGGCGGCTGGGCGGCCCGGGCGGCTCGACCGCGGGAGGACACCTGTGAGCGCCGGACTGTTGCGGGTGGAGGCGCTGCGCAAGACCTATCCCCCGGCCCGCGGTTCCCGGGCCGGCTCGGGCCGCGCGAGCGGGCCCGTCGTCCTCGACGGTCTTGATCTGTCCGTCGCCGAGCACGAGGTGGTGGTGCTGATCGGCGCCTCGGGCTCGGGCAAGTCGACCCTGTTGCGCTGCATCGACCTGCTCGAACCCGTCGACGACGGCACGGTCTGGCTGGACGGCGAGGACATCACCGACCCACGGGTGGACGCCGACGCGGTGCGCGCCCGGATGAGTCTGGTCTTCCAGGCCTACAACCTGTTCCCGCATCTTTCGGTGCTGGACAACGTCACCCTGGCCCCGCGGGTGGTGCACGGCCAGGACCGGCGACGGGCCGAGGACGACGCCCGGGCGATGCTCGAACGGGTCGGCCTGGCCGAGAAGGCCGCCGCGCACCCCGACGAACTCTCCGGCGGCCAGCAGCAGCGGGTGGCGATCGCCCGGGCGCTGATGACCTCGCCGCGGCTGATGCTCTTCGACGAGGTCACCTCGGCGCTCGACCCGGAACTGGTCGGCGAGGTGCTGGGCCTGCTCCGCTCGCTCAAGGACGACGGCGCCACGATGGTGATCGCCACCCACGAGATGGCCTTCGCCCGGGACGTCGCCGACCGGGTCGCCTTCCTGTTCGAGGGCCGGGTGCACGAACAGGGACCACCGGCGCAGCTGTTCGGCGAGCCGCAGCAGGAGCGCACCCGGCGGTTCCTCTCCCGGGTGCTCGGCCCCTGACCCGGCACGCCCCGCGACGCGATCAGGGGCCGACGAGCGCACGCAGCGGTGCGGCGAGTTCGGTGCCGTAGTGGTGACCGCTGCCCTGCGGCACCAGCCGCGAGGCCAGCACGTCGCCGGTGATCTGCCAGAAGCTGATCCCGGGCAGCCAGCGCTGATGCGTCCGCCGCCAGGCCGGCGTCGGCCGCCAGAGCAGCTGCGGGTCCCAGGCCGGCACCGGGTCGTCGTCGTGGGTGTAGACGGTGATCCCGGCCGGGGTGATCGTCCTGGCCGGCGCCGGAACCGGCGCCCCGGCAGGCACTCCCACCCAGAGCGCGGCGTCCGCGACCCGCCCCAGATCGTCCCCGGACGGGTACGCGGTCAGGCCGCCCCAGGCGCCAAGGCTCTCGCCGTAGAGCAGCACCTCGGGCCGCAGCGCCCCGGTGACCGCCGACCGGGTCTCGAGCCTGGCATCGAGTTCCTCGAGCAGCGCACGCACGCTGTCGCGCACCCCCTCACCGCCGCGCAGGTAGGCCAGCCAGCTGGGCATCGCCGCGTACTGGACGGCGACCACCGCGGTGTCGCCGTGGTGCAACCGCTCGAGTTCGGTGACCGCGACCGGGTTCACCCAGCCGGAACCGGTCGGCACCGCGACCATCACCACGCCACGGTCCAGACCGCCCGAGTCCTGCAGCCGGTCGACCGCCAGCCGGGCGCGCTCACGCGCCGTCCGGGCCTGTGACCTGGCGACGTACACCCGTACCGGCGCGACCGTCACCGCGTTCACCGGGGGGCTTTTCAGCGAGCCGAACCCGTTGTGCTCCAACGGGTTCCGCACCACCGGCGGCCGGTGATCAGCGGCCTGCGCGGGCATCGCCTGGCCACCGAGCAGCATCACCGGGGTCAGTGCCAGGGCCGCCCAGCGCGCCCGGCGCAGCCCCCGGCCGGCCCGGCGCAGCAGCCGGGCCAGAGCGATCAGCACGGCCCCGGCGGACGCCGCGAGCACGAAGCCGGCGATCGTCGCCGACATCGCGGGGGCTGCGGTTCCGGTCGAGGCGGCGACCCGCAGTTCGGCGCCGTGCACCAGGATCAGACCGAGAACCAGCACCGCCGCGGTAGCCGGCGCCGGGATGCGGCGACGCCAGGGCGACCCGTCCGCCGGCCGGCGCAGCCCCCCGAGGAGCCGCTGCAGGGCCCGGCCGGCCGCCAGCCCGGCCACCACCAGCACCCCGCCGATGATCGCCTGCACCCACAACGGCCGCGGCAGCATCGCCGGCTGCAGCCCCAGCGCGAGCAGACCCGCCGCCACCACGTGCGGCGTCCCCAGCGCGGGCGCCACCAGCCGGGCGCGGCACCGGGCCGGCAGCAGTCCGGCGGCCCGGCGGGCGGCTGTGGCCAGCGCCGTCCGGAACCGCCGCCACCACAGCAGCGCCGCGAACCCGCCCAGCAGCACCGGGCCGAGCAGCGCCGGAATGCTCTCCCGCACCGGCGGACCCCAGTCCTGGCGCCAGGAGTTGAAGCGGACCGCCCCCGCGTAGACCAGCGCCGTGGCCGGGCAGGCGAACGAGGAGGAGACCGCCTGGCAGCGCTGCGCCAGCGACTCGGCGAACCGGTCGTCGATCAGCCGGCGGGCCTGCGGCACCACGGCCACCCGCCCGGACGCCGCGGCGTCCCGCAGCTGGTCGTAGCCGGCGTCGTGGGCCAGACAGGCCGCCTCGAAGTCGAACGCGGTCGCCCCGAACGGGGAGGAGCAGCCGTCGTCGGAGCGACCGGCCGCGGCGGGACCGGTGAGCACCTCCACCGGACGCAGCTGCGCCGAGCCCGCGGGCGACCATCCCCAACCGCCGACCAGCGAGGCGACGCCGGCCAGGGTGGCCAGCATCAGCAGCGCCTTGGCGACGACCGCACCTGCTCCGATGCTGCTCCTGCGGGTGTGCACGTCCGCCTCCGTATGCCCTGGCCCGGACCCTCCGGACCATCGACGGACGGCAAGCTAGAAGCGCGACATGGGCCGGATCGTCATGCGGCAGAGCCATTTCGGCGTTCACCCCGGTGAGGGACCGGGCGGCCCGTCCCCTACCCGGGAGCCAGTCGCGAGGGCTTGGCACGGCGTCCGGGGTCACCCTCTGGAGGGACCACCGGCGCCCGCGGCTGGCTCCCCAGGGGGACGCATCGAGCGAACCGGTTGCCTAGGCTCGAACCATGTCTGGTCCCACGCCGGTGAGCACCCCGCCGACCCCGCCCGCCCGGCGTTCCCGGCTGGGCCGGGCCGGCCGCGGTGTCGGCACGGTCGCGGCGTGGTCGGTGATCCGCAGCGGCCGGGGACTGTGGTGGCTGCTGCGATGGCTGACCGGTGTCGTGCGCGAGTCGTGGCAGACCCGGCTGGTGCTGACCGCGGTGGCGACCATCGCCGTCTGGGGCATCGCCTTCGGCACCTTCAACACGGTCTACGACGTCACCAGCACCGGCATGGGGGTGGCCGCCCTGGTGGCCGGCGCGATCGCCGCACCAGTGGCCGTGGTGACCCGCGAACCCCTTCTGGCGTGGGCGATCTCGGTGTTCTCGGCGTTCGCCCTGGGCCTGGCGCTGCCGCTGGTGCCGACCGCGCCGTGGAGCTGGACGGTGATCCACGGGCTGGTGATCCTGGCCGTGCTGTTCGCCGTCAGCGCGCTGAACCGGTTGCGCGAGGCGGCGGGTGCCTGGCTGCTCACCCTGGCCCTGTTCGCCTGGGGGGTGACCGATCAGAGCGTGGCCGGCTGGCTGGTCGGGGTCACCGTGGTGGCGTTGCTCGGATGGCTCACCGGCGGGTTGACCCGCACCCGGCTGGCGCTGGG
>DAIOVT010000363.1:0-4514 GCA_036758885.1 Kineosporiaceae bacterium | reverse complement strand
TCACCCAGGCGGTGGCGCTGGAGGACCTGAACCGGATGAACGGCGTGGGCGACGTGCTGAAGATGATCAAGATCTTCGGCGACGTCTACAGCCACCGGTTCGGTGCCAGCTCGGCGGCGCCCGAGGCGGGGATCCGGTGCAGCACGATCCGGGTGGCCTCCTTCGTCGACGGCGACGTCGTCAACTTCGACTCGCTGGCCAGCGGTGGCAAGCGCGCCAAACCCAAGTCGGTGGGCAAGCGCAAGGTGCACTTCGTCGGCCAGGACAAGCCGGTGGAGACCCCGGTGTACGGCCAGGACGCGCTCGGAGCCGAGTACGTCATCCCCGGCCCGGCGATCGTCACCACCGAGAACACCACCTTCCTGGTCGAGCCCGGCTGGCGGCTCGAGCCGACCCAGCAGGGCGCCGTCTGGTTCCTGCAGGACTGAGCCCCGTGCCGCACTCCGGGCCGGAACCCCGCCCGGCGCAATCCTTTTCGCCTTCCCGGAACACTTCCCGAACACTTGAGAGCGAGGTAGCCCGATGACTGCCGTCGACGACACCCCGACCACCACCCAGCAGACCCGCACCCTGACCGGTCAGGAGCAGCAGTGGGTCGACGAGTTCATGGACGAGACCACCCTGTTCCTCGGGCCCGACCCGGAGATCATGCGGTCGCACTCGATCGCCGCCCGGACCGACCACGAGGAACTGGCCATCGCCGCCGGCGTCGACCGGCTGCAGGTCGAACGGATCCGCAAGCGGATCGCCGGTGCCCTCGACGAGGGCTACGAGATGTGCGAGGCACAGGGGGCCGCGCCGGGCGCCAAGTGGGGCGATCTCACCACCGCCATCTACACCGCGGCAGGCGACGTGTCGTACCTGTCCTGTCACGGCGTGATCGCCTTCTCGGCGATCCTGCACCACCCGATCCGCTACATCATGAAGTACTGGAAGGACGAGCCCACCGTCGGCGTGCACGCCGGTGACGGGTTCATCCACAACGACGCCCGGTACGGCAACGTGCACAACACCGACCAGTCGATGATCATGCCGATCATCCGGAACGACGAGATCATCGCCTGGGTCGCCGCGACGATCCACGAGGGCGAGAACGGCGCCTGCGAGCCGGGCGGCATGCCGTCGGGTTCGGAGACCCCGTTCGACGACGGGCTGCGGATGAGCCCGTTCAAGATCGTCGAACGCGGTGAGCTGCGCCGTGACCTGCTCACCTTCCTGCAGCACTCGGTGCGCGACCCGAAGCTCCAGCTGGCCGACCTGAAGGTGAAGATCACCGCCGTCCGCAAGATCATGGAGCGGGTCGACGCGCTGATCGACGAGGTCGGCGTGGACACCTTCGTGGCGGCGCTGCGCACCACGGTCGAGGACGTCGACGCCGAGGTGCGCCGGCGGATCGCCGAACTGCCCGACGGCACCTACCGGTTCGACCAGTTCATGGACTCCACGCTCAAGGAGAACGTGCTGCTGAAGATCGCCTGCAAGATCACCGTCAGGGGCGACCACATGACGGTGGACCTGCGCGGCACCGGCCCGGAGATCCTGAACCGGGCGATCAACTCGCCGCTGTGCTCGGTGAAATCGATGATGATGCAGGCGATCCTGGCGTTCTGGTGGCCCGACCTGCCGCGCTGCACCTCGGCGATGAGCTGCATCGAGATCATCTCCGACGAGGGCACCTGGGCGGACGCCTCCTACGACGCCCCGATGGGGCAGTCGCTGCAGGCCTCCTTCCGCGGCTTCTCGGCGATGCAGGCGCTCTACAGCCGGATGTCGTTCTCGATGCCGCACAAGTACAGCAACGTGGTGGCCAACTGGTTCAACCAGATCAACACCTTCCTGTGGGGCGGGGTCACCCAGCACGGCGACATGGTGGGCAACCTCTGCGCCGACCTGAACGGCATGCCCGGCGGGGCCAAGCCGTTCAAGGACGGCGAGGACGCGGTCTCCCCGCTCTTCTGCGCGATGGCCGACACCGCCGAGCAAGAGGTCATGGAGGAGGAGGTGCCCTTCATGCAGCTGGTCTCCAAGCGGCTGGTGAAGGACAACATGGGCTTCGGGAAGTTCACCGGCGGAATGGGTTACGAGATGATCGTGGCCGCCGAGGGCACCCCGCAGTGGGGCTTCATGACGGTCACCTCGGGGGCGAAGTTCTCCTCGATCTACGGCATGTACGGCGGCTACGGCTGCGGCACCTACCCGCTGGCCATGGTCAAGGGCACCAACGTCTACGACCACTTCCGCCGGGACAACACCACTTTCGACCTCTCGATCGAGAAGGTGATGAACGAGCAGCCGTTCCCCGAGGGGCGCTACTCGACCTATCACATGGGTCTGCAGTACGACGTCGCCAAGGACGGCGAGCTGTACATGATCAGCCAGGGCGCCGGCGGTGGTTACGGCGACCCGTTGGAGCGGTTGCCCGAGTCGGTGGTCAAGGACGCCGAGCTGGGCCGGATCACGCAGAAGGTGGCCGAGGACATCTTCGCCGTCCACTACGACCCGCAGACCTTCCGCCTGGACGTCGCGGCCACCACCCGGGCCCGGGACGAGGCGCGCAGGGCCCGGTTGCGGCGGGGCAAGCCGTTCGCGGAGTTCTGCGAGGAGTTCGTCACTGCCGAGCCGCCGAAGGACCTGCACTACTACGGGTCCTGGGGTGACGTGGAGGACATCACCGCCACCGTGTTCACCAACGACGGCCCGGTGCGGGTCTGCGGCCCGCTCGAGAACCTGCCGATCGTGATGGTCCCGGACCGGCGCCAGGTGAAGATCACCAAGCTCGAGCAGCGGATCGCCGAGCTCGAGGAGCGCTACGGCGAGGACGTCCGGCGCCTCAGCTGACCGGCGTCCCGATCCGGAACCGCTCCTGCTGAACCACTCCCGAACCCGGTCCGGGGCCGGGCCTCCCTCCGGCCCCGGACCGATCCAAGCCCTTTCCGAAGGAACGATCATGAGCCTGAAATCCCTTGTGGCGGCGGCCCCGAGCGGCCGCGCCCGTCCTCTGCTCATCGACGACAGCGACTACGCCACGGCGGTGATCCGGCAGGGCTCGCCGATCCCGTGGACCGACGTCGCCGCGCTGACCGGACACGCCGGTCAGGTGCAGGCGCTGCTCGGCCCGGACGCCGCCTGGCTGGACGCCGCGGCGCTGGTCGGCGCACACCTGTCGGTGCGCCCGCAGCTGCGTGGCGCGATGGGTGCCCGCAGCCGCGCCGGGTACGCCCTGCGCACCCTGCTCGGCGACGACGACCTGGTCGAGGCGGTGGCCACCACGGCCGGCACCATCGGCACCTCCGGACGGCGCGCCCTCGCGCTCGCCGTCCCCTCGCCCGGTCAGTGGCTGGGCCAGGCCCACGACCTGGCCGGCACCCCGCTGGAGGGCATCGACGAGGACCGCGCCGACACCGCCTCGATGTACCTGGCCGAATGGCTCGGCCGGCTGGGCTCGCTGCCGGTCGCGGTGGTGCTGCTCGACGCCCGCGGCCCGCAGGGGGAGGGCGGCGTGCAGAGCCCCGAGAAGCTCGAGCACTACTCCTCGATCACCAACGTCGCCGGCCACTTCGACTGGTCCGTGGCGATCCGGGGCGAGGCGTCCGTCGAGACCGCGGGAGCCGACCCGGCGGTCGCGGTGCTGCCCGACGACTTCTGGCTGGACGGCGCTGCCGAGGTGCCCGGGGACGGCGAGCTGCTGCTCACCCACGTGCCCGCGACGGCGTCCCCCGAGCGGGTTCTCGACCAGCTCACCCGGTTGCGCTGATGGACAAGACCATCTCCTCGGCGGCCGAAGCGGTCTCCCGGATCGGCTCGGGGGCCTCGGTGGCCACCGGCGGGTTCGGGGTCTGCGGCATCCCCGCGGTGCTGCTGCGGGCCCTGGCCGAGTCGGGAAGCGCGGACCTGACGATCATCTCCAACAACTGCGGGATCGTCGGCGTCGGCAACTCGCTGCTGCTGGAGAACCATCGGATCCGCCGGCTGATCGCCTCCTACGTCGGTGAGAACAAGGAGCTGGAGCGCCAGTACCTGACCGGTGAGGTGGAGATCGAACTCACCCCGCAGGGCACGCTCGCCGAGCGGTTGCGGGCCGGGGGCGCCGGTATCGCGGCCTTCTACACCCGCACCGGCGTCGGCACCCTGGTCGCCGACGGGGGTCTGCCGATCCGCTACGGCGACGGCGGTTCGGTCGCCCTCGCCTCGGCGCCCAAGGCGGTCGAGCCGTTCCCCTGGGACGGCGCGGTCGTCGAGTTCGTCCGCGAGGAGGCGCTGCGCCCCGACTTCGCCCTGGTCCGGGCCTTCCGCGGGGATCGGCACGGCAACCTCGTGTTCCGCAAGGCGGCCCGCAACTTCAACCCGCTGTGCGCCATGGCGGCCCGGTACACGGTGGCCGAGGTGGAGGCGCTGCTCGAGCCGGGGGAGCTCGACCCAGACGCGATCCACCTGCCCGGCGTCTTCGTCGACGCGGTGCTGCCGCTGACGCCCGAGCAGGCGGTGGACGAGGGCATCGAACGCCGGACCACCCG